>JAGNYY010000047.1:2841-5851 GCA_017984715.1 Rhodoluna sp. | reverse complement strand
TGGGTCAATTGGGAGTTATCGCGTCACGAGCAAGACTTCGAAGAGACCTTTGCCTACCTCACCAAACTGCGCCGCGAGAACCCTGTGCTTCGCCCGAGCGCATTCGGTGACTTCAACGAGGCGACATCCGAGCACGACATGGTCAAGTGGTTCAACGCAGCTGGCGAGATCATGACCGACGAAAACTGGCACGACACCGAGTGCCGCACCATCCAGCGATATTCAGAGCACCTCGATGACGCAGGAAGTCGCTCGGCGATGCTTGTCCTAATCCATGGCGTCGAAAAAGGCTTTGAGGTGACTTTGCCAGCCCAGGATGGCGTGACCGGCTTCGAATTGATCTGGAACAGCGCATTCGATGTTCCTGCGGCGGAATCAGAAACCTTCGCCCCTGGCGCAAACACCTTGGTTTCGGGCACCTCGATACAACTATTCCGTTGCAATTTCTGAAAGCGCTTATATGCAGCTTAAAACATCACTAAGTTATGGAGTGTGAGCAAAATTAGCGGAATTACTTACCTCCATGAGAACCCAATCGGTCGCTTGCCGATTCTAAATGTGAGACCTTCTGTCGAGTCTGGAAGATGGCCCGCGAAGGCCTTCGTCGGCGAGGTAATTCCGTTCAGCGCAAACGTCTTTCGCGAAGGGCATGATGCCCTCGGCGTAGAGCTTCTACTCACCTCTCCCAACGGAAAACAGCAGATTCACCGCATGAAACCGGGTGCTCTTGGCAGTGACCTTTGGCACGCCACATCTCAGCTGGACGAACAGGGTTTCTGGAGCTTCCAGATACGAGCCTTCGCCGACGAGTATGAAACTTGGCACCACAACGCCAGCGTGAAAATTGCCGTTGGGGTGGACGAAGAATTGATGATGCTCGAGGGCATCGCCGTATTTACGCGTGCCGCTGCCGAGAAGGGTCGCACACCGGCAAACGCAAAGCTTCTCGTTGAGCTGGCCGAAAGACTTTCAGACACTTCAAGGCCAGCCAAAGACCGTTTGGCCGAAGCCGAAACAGCATCCGTGCTGAAGGCAGTCTCGGCACAACCGATTCGCTCACTGATCACCCTCAGCGATGGTTACCGAATCAACTGTGAGCGCGAACTAGCCGGTTCAGGCGCTTGGTATGAATTCTTCCCACGCTCTGAGGGCGCGACATTCGATGCCAAGACCAAGGTTTGGACCTCGGGAACCTTTAAAACCGCGACCAAGCGCTTGCCGGCCGTCGCCGACATGGGCTTCAACATTCTTTACATGCCGCCGATCCACCCAATCGGTGTCGCCTACCGAAAAGGCCCAAACAACACTTTGACCGCGGGGCCTCAGGATCCGGGTTCCCCTTGGGCCATTGGCTCTTCGGCGGGCGGGCACGATGCCATTCACCCAGATTTGGGCACCGAAAAGGACTTCACCGACTTCGTCAAGAAGGCTAACTCACTGGGTCTAGAAATCGCTATGGACCTGGCGCTGCAGGCCTCGCCAGATCATCCATGGGTGAAAACAAACCCTGAGTGGTTTACCACCAGAGCTGACGGCACGATTGCCTATGCCGAAAACCCGCCTAAGAAATATCAAGACATCTTCCCAATCAACTTCGATAACGACCCTGAGGGAATTCACTTTGAAGTCCTTCGAGTGGTCAAGCACTGGATCGCGACCGGAGTCAAGATTTTCCGCGTTGACAACCCGCACACCAAGCCGGTTGCATTCTGGGAGTGGCTCATCGGTGAAATCAACCGCGAGTTTCCGGACGTTATTTTCTTGGCCGAAGCATTCACTCGACCTTCGATGATGCACGCCCTAGGAAAAGTAGGCTTCCAGCAGTCTTATACCTACTTCACCTGGCGCAACACCAAGCAAGAACTTGAAAGCTATCTAACTGAACTGGTGCACGGCAGCGCAGACTTCTTCCGGCCAAACTTCTGGGTTTCAACCCCAGACATCCTGACGGAATATCTTCAGTTCGGCGGCCCTGCAGCGCACAAGATTCGTGCGGTTCTGGCTTCGATGTGCACGCCAAGCTGGGGCATGTATGCCGGCTACGAACTTTGTGAATCGGTGGCTAGACCAGGCGCTGAAGAACACATTGACAGCGAAAAATTTGAATATCGCCCTCGCGATTGGGAGGCTGCCAAGAAGGGCGGCCGAAGCATCGCTGACTTCATCACGAAGCTAAACGACATTCGTGCGACCCACCCGGCGGTTCGACAGCTTCGCAACCTCGAACTTCAGCACACCGACGACTCGGCCATCCTGGCCTTCTCAAAGCATCTAGAAGCAGAGCACACCGATTCGGGCAAGTCAGACACCATCCTGGTGATTGTGAATGTCGACCCGCACGCCGTTCGCGAAACTATGGTTCGTTTGAACCTAGAGAAGCTTGGGCTGCCCCACGGTGCCAAATTTGAGGTCAAAGACCTGCTCACCGGCGAAACGTATGAGTGGTCAAGCGACAACTATGTGCGGCTTGATTCATTCACTAACCCGGCACACATTTTCCAAATCGGCAAAGTGCTCTAAGGAGAAATCAAATGGCTATCCGAAAAAAGACTGTCGAAACGCTGCCAGAGATTTCAAGTGACCTACTTTGGGCAGTCAGTTCGGGTTCACACCATGAACCGCACTCGCTGCTCGGAGCACACCCACATGCAAAAGGCTGGGTTATCCGAACCCTTCGCCCGATGGCAAAGAGTGTGATCGCAGAATTGGGTTCAGAGAGCGTTGAACTCAGCCACGTCGAAAATGGGCTTTGGCAAGGTTTTGTGGTTGCCAAGAAAGTGCCTGACTATCGAATTCTGACCACCTACCAGGATGATTCTGAGTGGCGAGCAGACGACTCATATCGTCACCTGCCAACAATCGGCGAGCTTGACCTTCACCTAATCAGCGAAGGCCGTCACGAAGACCTTTGGAACGCACTCGGCTCGCACGTGCACGCCATCAAGGGAGACCTAGGCGTCAGCCATGGAACCCGCTTCGCTGTCTGGGCACCAAACGCACAAGCGGTGCG
>JAGNYY010000047.1:0-2741 GCA_017984715.1 Rhodoluna sp. | reverse complement strand
TTGATTTTCGACTTCGGGCGGAACGAAGTGAAGAACTTCCTTGTCGCAAACGCGCTGTATTGGCTTGAAGAATTCCACATCGATGGTCTGCGCGTGGACGCCGTCGCATCCATGCTTTACCTCGACTACTCTCGCGAAGGCAACAACTGGCTTCCGAACCAGTATGGCGGCCGTGAAAACCTCGACGCCATCGCATTCATGCAAGAAGTCAATGCCACTGCATACCGCCGCAACCCTGGCGTCATGATGATCGCCGAAGAGTCGACCAGTTGGGGCGGCGTCAGCTCACCTACCGATGGTGGCGGCTTGGGCTATGGCTTCAAGTGGAACATGGGCTGGATGAACGACACCCTCCAGTACATCGAAAAAGACCCTGCTTATCGCAAGTATCACCACGGCGAGCTGACTTTCTCGATGCTGTATGCCTATGACGAGAAGTTCGTGCTCCCGATCAGCCACGATGAAGTTGTGCACGGCAAGGGCTCGCTCTTGGCAAAAATGCCTGGCGACCGCTGGCAGCAACTTGCCAACGTTCGCGCCTACCTCGCCTTCATGTGGGCTCACCCGGGCAAGCAACTCTTGTTCATGGGTTCTGAATTTGGCCAGCAGTCGGAATGGAACCAGGAGCGCGGTCTAGAGTGGTGGATTCTCGACCAGCCGAGCCACCGGGGTCTTCAGACGCTAGTGGGAGCATTGAACAAGGTTTATGTCGATCACCCCTCGATGTGGCAACTTGATCACCACTACAGCGGTTTCCAGTGGATTGATGGCGGAAATGCCGACCAAAACCTGCTGACTTTCTTGCGTTATGACGAGGCTGGCAACCCGATTGCGGTTGTCATCAACTTCGCCGGCCACCCATATCACGACTTCAAGTTGGGGCTACCTAAGCCTGGTAGTTGGCTAGAAATCTTGAACACGGATGCCGAAGTTTATGGCGGCTCTGGAGTGGGCAACTTTGGTCGCATAGAAGCCAACGGAGAAGGCAGCCACGGGCAACCGCACTCGGCCAATATTTCGATTCCGCCGCTCGGTGCTGTTTGGTTCAAACCGGCTAACTAGGACGAAATTCGAACACTAATAGAGCAGAGCAGCTAGTTTCTTGCGAGCGTCGGCTAGCTCTGGCTGGTCTGGTGGGCAGATCAAGAACAACTCTAGAAGGTGCTTGCGCAGCAGGTCCCGCTCTTCGCCAAACACCGTAGCAAAACGCGTCAGAATCGTCGAGAAAGCCTGCGCCGGGTGACCGACAGCCATACAGGCATCTGCCTTCAAGAGTGTCTCTTCAGCGGAGGCAGGAGCCGAGCCCAGAACTTTCTCGAAGTCAATTCCAGAAGTGCGAATCAAAAGCTTGGCCTGAGCCAGACCTGCGGCGGCAAGGCTGTCGGCAGGGTTTTCGTTGAGGGCGGCCTCATATTGCGAAACAGCCTCGGCATAGTCTCCGGCATCAATCGCGTCATAGGCCGCTTGGTGGCGAGGTGGCAACGGCGGTGGCAACTGCTCGCCCGTAGGCTCCTCGACCGTGATAACTCCGGTCAGGCCGTTTTCCGCTGCAATTTCAAGCACGCGCTCAAACACCACTTGGATGTTTTCTAAAGGCTGATCTCCCTCAAACAACGGAACTGGCTGACCCTTCAGGAGTGCGAGAACAGTCGGTGCAGAGGCAACCTTAAAGGCCTTTGCAACATTTACGTTGGAATCCAAGTCGAACTGGAGCAGCAGAACTCGACCGGCGAAAGCATTTGTGATTTTGGTGAGTTTTTCGGTGAGCGTTTTGCTCTGCTCACTCCAACCTGCATAAAACTCGATTATTACTGGAAGTTGGTTCGAAATCTCGATGAAATTGCGCAGGTTGGTTTCGTTGCCCTGCGCAACAAGCGAAGGCAGTCGGAGCAATTCTTCCGGTGCACCAGTTTGCCCTTGAGGCGCTGCTGCGCCCGCGGAAGTTTCAGGCTTTCTAAGTGACGACAGGTCAACGGCACCGGCGAGGCTTGCTCGAGACATGAAATCAGACATTACAAACCTCTTACGCTAACTAGACCCTGGGTGACCCCGATGAGTCGAATACGGGCTGTTTCGGATAGTGCAGGCACGAAGAAAAGCATCATGTTGCCATAGATGGAACGAACGCCCTTGGTCGAACCGTTTGCGCCAAGAATCAAGGCTTCTTGACCGGAAACGCCGACCGCTGTTCCAACCCGAGTCGGACGAATCAGGTAGGTATCGGTCATGTAAACAGCCACCAATGCGCCAGCCTGCGAGGTGGAGAGACTGATCACGTTGGCCTCGCCGAGCTTGTGTGTGAAGGCAATCTTGCCATTCTCCAGGTTCTGAACCTGAGCTATTTGGCTGGTCGAAACCTGCTTGTAGAACTCATCCTTGCTGATGTCAAAGAGTTGAGCGCTCAAACTGCTGGCGCCCTTGTTAATCAAGTCACCATAGGTTGCCGGGATGGATATCGGCGGCACCTTCAGAAAGAGAGATTTCGGATCAACCGGAATGGCTCCGGTGTCGGCCGATGGAACTGCCGGAATCTTCGCGCCAGGCATGAGACGCACCGTGTACCAAACCTGATAATTTTCGCGCGGTGACTTTTGCTGGAGAACAATGAGTTGCGGAAGTGCGGCATCTCCGGGTTCATCGGTGACAGCCATAACGTTTCTCGGCCACGTGCTTGAGGCTGCTGGAAGACTGAACGAAAGAGGCTTGGCGACCACGGCCGGCATCGCAGCAATTTTGTTGTC
>JAGNYY010000046.1 GCA_017984715.1 Rhodoluna sp. | reverse complement strand
GGCTTTAACCTTGTTACATGGAAGATAAAAAGAAGAGCCGGCTATTAGTAACCATTCAGTTCGCTTTGCTGGCTGTGATTTTCTTTCTACCGGTTGGTGCGCCAAATGCCGAGACACCATCCTGGATTCTTGAACTCGGTTCGTTCTTGGTTTGGCCGGGTCTGGGCATCGTGATCATCTCAATCTTCAAGCTCGGGCAGTCGCTCACCGCCAGCCCGATTCCTAAAGAGGGAAGCGAACTGAAGACCGATGGTCTTTATAAGTGGATCCGGCACCCGATTTACACCGGCCTCATTTTGACCACCCTGGGGATCGCGCTCGAGGTGGGTTCGGTCGGCAAGTTGTTCTTTGTCGGTGGATTGGTGGTCTTGTTGAACTACAAGGCGAAGTGGGAAGAGGGCTTTTTGCTCGAGCGTTATCCGGAATACCGCACATACATGTCAACGACCGGAAGGTTTGTGCCTAGGCTTAATAGGTGAGCAAACCAACCCCACTTTCTAATCGCGCGAGCGTGGCCATTGGCCTGCTTGTAATCGCGATGGCAGCGGCCGTGGTGGTGGGAATGATCATCAGCGGCGGCGCGAACCCGACCAAACTGGCAGATGCCGGAGAACTTGTTCGCTGGGGACTGCCGATTGCCAAGGGCCTAACCAACTTGGGAACCGCGATTGCAATTGGCAGCCTGGCATTCGCCGCCTATGCGCTCTCGGCCAAGACCCCTCAACTATTCAATGCCATGAATCTCGCGGCCCTCGGTGCTGGTCTTTGGACTATCTTTGGTGCCCTCGGTTTTCTTTTTACCTACCTCTCGGTCACCGGTTCGGCCTTTTCGACCGAGGATGTATTCGGGCAAGGTCTTTGGCTCTTCGCCACCGACATCGAGTATGGCCGCTACCTCGCCCTAAATGTTTTGGCCGGAGCAATCCTGACCGTGCTGTCGCTGGCGTTCCAGAGCCTCACCTCTGCGTTGCTGCTGGCTGCGCTTGGTCTGCTTGGCCTCGTTCCTATTGCCCTGACCGGGCACGCTGCTGGTGTTGCCAACCACGCACTGGCAGTCAACTCGATTGGCATGCACCTGGTTGCTGTGACCATCTGGGTCGGTGGGCTTGCGGCCTTGGTTGCGGTGCGCGATGCCGATGCCGAACGTCAGGCCAACCTGGTCAAGCGTTATTCAACCCTTGCGCTGATCGCCTTCGCGATCGTGGCAATATCGGGCATCTCGGTTGCCCTGCTTGGTCTTGGCTCACTCGCTAACATTTTCACCCCGTATGGAATTCTCGTGCTGATGAAATCGGCAGCGCTGCTTCTGTTGGGCGCAATCGGCGGTCACTATCGATTCCGCCTGATCAACCGCATGGCGACCGTAGCGACCAAGGCCAGGGAGTTTTGGCTGATTGTCTTGGGTGAGCTCTTGGTTATGGGTGCCGCAGTTGGCCTTGGCACAACCCTGAGCCGCACTGCCCCACCCGAAGACCCACTGGACAATTTCGTTCAGACACCGGCCTCGATCTTGACCGGCGAGCCACTGCCAAGCGAACTCCTGCCGGAGACCTGGTTCACGGCTTGGCGAATCGACATCCTGTGGACAACCATCGCGGTGAGTGCGATCTTGATCTACCTGGTTGGTGTTTTCCGTTTGAAGCGCCGCGGCGACAAGTGGCCAATCGCCCGAACCGTATCCTGGGTCGGCGGCTGGGTCTTCCTCTTCTACATCACCTCTGGCGCGCCGAATGTTTACGAGCAGTACCTGTTCTCGGTTCACATGACCTCGCACATGATGCTGACCATGGGTGTGCCATTGCTGTTGGTGCCTGGTGCGCCGATCACGCTTTTGGTGCGAGCCGCGGCGAAGCGCAAGGATGACTCACGCGGCCTGCGCGAATGGGCTCTCTGGGCCGTGCACACCAAGTGGGCTCAGTTTGTGAGCAACCCCATCTTTGCCGGTGTCAACTTTGCCGCCTCGCTCGTGATCTTCTACTTCACGCCAATTTTCAGCTGGGCAACCCGCGAGCACGTCGGCCACCAGTGGATGATCATTCACTTCGTGATTACCGGCTACCTCTTTATCCAGGCGCTTATCGGCATCGACCCAGGCCCTCAGCAGTTGCCTTACACGATTCGTCTAATGCTCTTGATTGGAACCCTGGCCTTCCACGCCTTCTTCGGTCTTTCACTGATGAGCGGCAGCGGGCTGCTGCTTGCCGACTGGTATGGCGCGATGGGTCGAACCTGGGGAGTGGACCCGCTCGCCGACCAACAAAACGGTGGAGCCATCGCTTGGGGCATCGGCGAGCTGCCGGCCGCCGTTCTCACACTTATAGTTTCAGTTCAGTGGTTCAAGTCGGGCGAGCGCGAGGCCAAGCGCCTTGACCGCGCCAGCGACCGCTCTGGCAATAAAGACATCGAGGACTACAACGCATACTTGGAGCGCTTGTCGAAGCTTGAGGAGCGCCGCTAATGGAAACCGTGACGCTATCTAGCGAACAGCAGGCATTATTCGATTACATCGAAGGCTCTGAGAACAACATCTTTGTGACCGGCCGCGCCGGCACCGGCAAGTCGACCCTGCTCACATATCTGATCGAGAACACCAAAAAGAAGGTTGCGGTTTGTGCGCCGACCGGTGTGGCCGCGCTAAACGTTGGTGGCGTGACGATTCACTCGCTATTCGGCTTCCCGTTTGGCATTCTGGGCACCGAGGATATCGGCCGACACCTAAATCGCCGAAGCCGTGAGGTTTTGGCGGCGGTTGACATGTTGGTCATCGACGAGGTTTCGATGGTCAACGCTGACCTGATGGACACCATGTCTCGCGCCATGGGCATTGCCCGTGGCCGTCGCAAGCTGCCGTTCGGCGGCGCGCAGGTGGTCATGTTTGGCGACCCGTACCAGCTGGCTCCGGTGCCTGGAAACAACGAAGAGCGCGCATACATGGCCGAGAACTATCAGAGCAACTGGTTCTTCGATGCCCACGTTTGGCGCGAAGATAGCCTCGAGCGCTATGAGTTGAGCGAAATTTTCCGTCAGCACGACGAGCATTTCAAAGAGATTCTGAATGCGATTCGAGATGGGTCTTGCACCCAAGAAATGCTCGACTACATCAACCAGTGCGGAAACCGATTCCCACCGCACGATGATGTGATTCGCCTGGCGACCATCAACGAGAGCGTCAACTCGGTGAACCGCCACCGCATGTCTCGCCTCGAAACTAAGCCAAAGACTTTCAACGCAGTTTTCAGTGCCGCGGATGAAAAGGCCTTCGGCCGCACCTTGCCAGCTGAGCCGGTTCTCGAGCTCAAGGTTGGCGCTCAGGTGATGTTCATCAAGAATGACGATTCGAGCACGGTCAAAAACCCAAACGGCACCGGGCTCTTGAAGCGCTGGGTCAACGGCACCATCGGAACCGTAGTTGATCTGCCTAGCTCGGGCGGCGTGGTCGTTGAGGTTGATGGCGAAACTCTCGAGGTTGGGCGTTCGACCTGGGAGAAGGTTCGCTACGAAATCGACGAACAGTTCGATGAGGCGCTTGGTCGAGTCAAAGAAGTTTTGATCGCGGTGCCATTGGCCGAGTTCCAGCAGATTCCACTTCGCTTGGCTTGGGCTGTCACCGTGCACAAGTCACAGGGACAGACCTATGACGAGGTTGTCATCGACATGGGCCGCGGAGCATTTAGCCCGGGCCAAACCTACGTGGCGCTCAGCCGTGTTCGTTCGCTCGAGGGGCTCTATCTAACTCGCGCAATTCGCATGAGTGACATCATGGTTGACGCAGATGTGCTGCGCTTCATGGGCGGCAGCTCAAACAGCACTGTTGCCAAGTTGTTCTAGAGCGGTGAGACTGAGAGCATGCAAAAACTCGGAGCCTTCATAATTCGGCGCAGCAAGCTAGCGCTTTGGGGCTTCATCGCTCTCATTCTGTTCTCAACCATCTGGGGTTTCCAGGCCTTCTCGGGCCTGAAGGCTGGTGGCTATGACGACCCGGGCAGTGACTCTGCTCGTGTGGTCGAAATTCTCACGGATGATTTCAAGCAGGCCATTCCCGAGGTCATCATCATCGCCGACTTCGCCGACGGAGCAGACCTGCCGGCCAGCGGCAACACCGGCAAGCGACTAACCGAAACTCTCGAGAGCTATGAAGGCGTCGAGGCGGTCACCAGCTATTACAGCCTGGGCAGCCCGGTTTCGCTTCGTAGCGACGACGGCAATGCGGTCTACTTCTTCGTCGACTTAAACGACGATGCCAAGCAGGTTGAAATCGGTGCCAAGATTGCCGATGAGCTCACTGGAAAATTTGGGACTGCCGAACTTTACGTTGCCGGCTTTGCGCCAATTAATGCGGCAATCAACGGAGCCATTTCTACCGACCTGGCGATTGCAGAATCAATCGCGATTCCGCTCACCATGGTGCTCTTGATTTTTGTTTTTGGCTCGCTGCTCTCGGCCGGTTTGCCGATGATGGTCGGCGGCCTCGCCATCCTTGGTTCGTTCTTCTTCATTTGGGTTTCGACCCAACTCACCGACACATCGGTGTTTGCTTTGAACCTGATCACCGGCATGGGGCTTGGCCTCGGCATCGATTATGCCTTGCTGATTGTGAACCGATTCCGTGAAGAACGCCGACTCGGCACCGAGGTTTCAGAGGCCGTTCGACGCACACTCGCCACCGCTGGCCGAACCGTTTTGTTCTCGGGTCTGACGGTTGCAATCGTGCTCGGGGCGATGCTCTTCTTCCCTCAGTATTTCTTGAAGTCATTTGCTATCGGCGGTGTCGTGGTTGTGCTGCTAGCTGTGGCCGGAGCATTGATTGCCCTGCCCGCCCTGCTCAACCTGTTGGGTGACCGAATCAACAAACTGAAGGTCATTCGCGGAGACCTCGCACCCAAGGACTCTGGCATCTGGAGCACCCTTGCGCGCTTCGTAATGCGTCGGCCGCTGCCGATTTTGCTGGTCACCATGATTGGGCTCGGCGGCCTGATGAGCCTCTCTGGGTCGGTGGTCTTTGGTCAGGTCGACGACCGCGTCTTGCCGCCATCGAACCCAGCCGTGATTGCCAGCGATGTGATTCGCGACCGCTTCAGCGCCCGCGAAGGCTCGCCGGTCGACATTGTTATCGAGGGTGCCACCGCGAACGAAATCGTCGAATACACGATCGCGCTTTCCGAGCAGCCACACATCCTGCGCGTTCAAAGCACCGCTGGCATTGCTCAAGAGGGCAACCTGGATGACGGCTATGCCCCGGCTTTCACCGACTATGCAACCGGCTCGTATGAGCGCATCGTCGCGATTCACAACATCGATTCGCGCTCGACCGAGGGTCTTGCGCTGACAAAGCAGATTCGCGAACTCGGTTCGGGTGAAAACAAAATTTTGGTCGGCGGCGCTGCCGCGATTTACACCGACTCGCAGTTGGGCATCGAGAAGAATCTCCCGGCGGCTGCCATCTGGATTATCAGCTGGACCTTGATTCTGCTGTTCTTGTTCACCGGTTCGGTGCTGCTGCCAATCAAGGCTGTTCTGCTCAACTTCATTTCGCTGGGTGCAACACTAGGCTTCTTGACCTGGGTCTTTATCGGTGGAAACCTGCAGTGGCTGATTGGTGACTTTATCAACACCGGCACGATCGACACATCCTCGTTGGTTCTGATTGTGATTGTGGCATTTGGCCTGTCGATGGACTATGAGCTGTTCTTGCTGAGCCGCATCAAAGAGCAGCACGAGGCGGGCCTCGGCACCACCGAATCGGTGGCCATTGGCCTTCAGCGTTCGGGTCGAATCATCACTGCTGCCGCACTGGTTCTTGCGGTCAGCTTCTTGGCGTTCGTCACCTCGGGCGTGAGCATCATGAAGATGCTTGGTCTCGGAATCGCGTTCGCGATCTTGCTCGATGCAACCATCGTGCGAGCACTCTTGGTTCCCGCTCTGATGCGCCTCCTCGGCGACCTCAACTGGTGGGCGCCT
>JAGNYY010000045.1 GCA_017984715.1 Rhodoluna sp. | reverse complement strand
CCCATTGCGTGCTCGCGGATGCCGAAGTGCAGAACGCGGCCGTATGAGTCGCCTGTCCACTCGTGAGTTGACCATTCCGAAGGAACGAATGACTTCGCACCGGTGATGGTGGTCATGTTTGAGTCTGCAAGGTCGGCTGAACCGCCCCATAGCTCTGGCATGACCGCTGCGATGGCGTTGATTACCTTGCCTGATGCAACACGGGTCGAAACCGATGAACCGCTTTCGAATACTGGCAAAGCAGATTCAAGTTCTGCTGGGGTTTCGCCGGCAACAACGCGCTCGAGGAGCGCCTTCTTGTCAGCGTTCTCCGAAGCCCAGGCGTCGAATGACGCCTCCCAAGCAGCGCGCTCACGGTCGAAGCGAGCGGTGTCGCGGGTGTGAGCGATTACCTCAGGGGCAACCTCGAAGGTCTGCTCTGGGTCAAAACCGAGAACGGTCTTCAGGCCGGCTAGCTCTTCTGCACCGAGAGCTGAACCGTGAATCTTGCCCGAGTTCTGCTTCTTAGGTGATGGCCAACCGATGATGGTGCGCAGCGTGATTAGCGATGGCTTGTCGGTTACCGACTTGGCCTTCTCGATAGCGTTGTAAAGCTCTTCGATGTCTTCTACGTAGTTGCCGGTCTTTTTCCAGTCAACAGTCTGGGTGTGCCAGCCGTACGACTCGTAGCGAGCCGATAGGTCTTCGGTGAAGGCAATGTTGGTGTCGTCTTCGATTGAGATCTGGTTCGAGTCATAAATGACAACTAGGTTGCCGAGCTTCTGGTGGCCAGCAAGAGACGCTGCCTCTGCGGTCACGCCTTCTTGCATGTCGCCATCGCCAGCGATCACGTAGACAAAGTGGTCGAATGGGCTGGTGCCGGCCGGAGCGGCTGGGTCATAGAGACCGCGCTCAAAACGAGCGGCGTAGGCGAAACCGGTTGCCGATGCTAGACCCTGACCGAGCGGGCCGGTGGTGATTTCGACACCCTTGGTGTGACCGTACTCTGGGTGGCCTGGGGTGGCTGAACCCCAGGTGCGTAGAGCCTTGATGTCATCGAGCTCTAGGCCGTAGCCGTGTAGGTAAAGCTGGTTGTAAATGGTCAAGGATGAGTGGCCGACCGAAAGGATGAAGCGGTCGCGACCGAGCCATTTTTCGTTTTTTGGGTCGTGGCGCATGACCTTGTTGAATAGTAGGTAGGCGACTGGCGCAAGGCTGATTGCGGTTCCAGGGTGGCCGTTGCCAACCTTCTCAACTGCATCTGCCGCTAGAACTCGGGCAGTGTCAACCGCGCGTGAATCAAGTTCGGTCCATTGGAATGCTGACAAGACAGCTCCTTCGAATTATGTAAGTCATGAGACTTGGTCAATTAGATTTCGGCGCCGTCGCCATCGTTAGGTTGGAAACCGCGCAAAATCGCGCCTTGTTCCCAATGGAAAAAGTCTATACCCGAAGAGGGTTTTCGGGCTTTTGATTGACCGAAGGAATACGGCGTTGTCACATTGATTTAGACTTAGTCGAAATGAACAAAATCAAGGCCTACATCGCTCTCACCAAACCACGCGTGATTGAGCTGCTTTTGATTACCACGGTTCCGACCATGATTCTGGCCCAGCAGGGCATTCCCAGTCTCTGGCTAGTCCTCGCCACCCTCGTCGGTGGCGCGCTCAGCGCTGGTTCGGCAAACGCCTTCAACTGCTACATAGATGCTGACATCGACAAGATCATGGGTCGAACCAAGGGGCGCCCTTTGGTTACCGGCGAGCTTTCAAAGCGAGAAGCTCTTGTTTTCTCTTGGGTCATCGGTGTCGCCTCTATTTTGTGGCTCGGCATCTTCACGAACTGGCTAGCGGCATCGCTTTCTCTGGCCGCCATTCTTTTTTATGTTTTCGTTTACACGTTGCTACTGAAGCGCCGCACCCCACAGAACATCGTTTGGGGTGGGGCTGCGGGGGCGATGCCGGTTCTCATTGGTTGGGCAGCAGTCACCGGCCGTGTCGACCCTGCTGCATGGGTACTTTTCCTGGTGATTTTCCTCTGGACGCCACCGCACTACTGGCCACTCTCGATGCGCTACAAAGAAGACTATGCAAACGCAGGTGTTCCAATGCTTCCGGTTGTCCGCAAATCTTCTACCGTGGCCATCCAGATCATTCTTTACTCGTGGGCGATGGTTACCTCAGCGCTGCTACTCATCCCAGTAGCTCAAATGGGCTGGGCTTACATCGTGGTTTCGGTTGTCGCCGGTGGCTGGTTTGTAATCGAGGCCTATCGCCTTTATCGCCAGGGAATGCAGGGCGAGGTTAAGAACCCAATGCGCCTCTTCCACATGGCGAACACCTATCTGACACTGTTGTTCGTGGTCATCGCTATTGACCCACTGTTGCCGTTCTAAAGAACTTTTTCTTCGGGCCGCGCCTACTTAAGCTTTCTTGATCTCGGCCAATCGAGCCAACGACTCATCGCGTTCAACCGAGTGATCAACAATCGGCGCCGGATAACCGTGTACTAAACCATCTAAGCGATTCCAAGGTTCGTGAATGCCGTCATCCAGGATGTGGGCAAGTTCAGGAACATATTTGCGCACGTAAGCGCCGCGAGGGTCAAACTTATAGCCCTGAAGAATCGGGTTGAAGACTCGGTAATAGGGCGAGGCGTCCGTGCCGCAACCGGCGGTCCACTGCCATCCGTGGGCGTTTGAGGCAGGGTCGAAGTCAGTCAGGTTTTCCTCAAACCAAGCCGCGCCAAGTTGCCATTCAAGGTGAAGATCCTTGACTAAAAACGAGGCCACAATCATGCGAACGCGGTTGTGCACCCAGCCATCGGCAAGCAGCTGGCGCATGCCAGCGTCGACCATCGGGTAACCCGTTTTGCCTTGCTTCCAGGCCTCAAACTTGGCCTCGGCTTCCGAGCCGGTGTCGTAGCGCATTTCTGCAAAGCGAGGCTCGTAGTACTCGGTAACCGTGTGCGGGTTGTGCCACAGCACATCTGCATAAAACTCGCGCCAGGCGATTTCTTTGCGGAAAACGTTGTGACCGGGGGAGTCGGCAAGTTCAGCAAGCAGCGTTCTAGGGTGAATCTCGCCAAAAGCGAGAGCGTGGCTCAGGTGCGAAGTGCCGCTAAGGTCGGCACGGTTGCGCATTTCGTCATAGTTGAAGAGCGCACGAGTCTTGAACCGCTCCCAGGTTCGCAAAGCGAAAGCTTCACCGGCCTTTATCTGAAAAGGGCTTTCCTTGGATGGTGTTGGCCGACCTTGGCAGGCCTCAGCTATGAACCAGGTGTGACCTTCGGCGAGCGCCTCTGGCTTCGACCAGCCGAGTTCGAACCAACGCTTGAAGAATGGCGTATAGACCTTGTATGGGCTTCCGTCGGGTTTGCCAACCGTTCCCGGGTCGACCGCGTAATAGCTGCCGGTCAACTCGAGAAACACACCCACTTCGGCGAGCGCGACACCCACTGCGTTTTGCTCGGCTACACCGGCCGGGTCGAAAGCACGCGTTGCGTGAACTGTCTTTGCACCCGCAGCCAGAGCCTGGGCAACCAGTGCCTGAGCGACAGTCACTCCAGAGGCGGCGGAAGCATGTCTGATGGTGAGCATTCGATCCATCGATGCGCCCAACGAATCAAGCGAGGCAACCAGTGAGTGTTGGCGGATTCCGCTCAATGCGTGGAAGGCATCCAGGTCAACCGCGTAAACAGCCGCCACCTTGCTGTCACCATCGGCGACGCTGCCACGGATAGCGGCATTCAGAGCCGGGTTGTCGTTTAGTCGCAGGTCACGCCTAAACCAAAAGAGCCTTGCCACGGCTATTCCGCCTTGACTGACTGCTTACCGCGAATGACCAACCATTGGAAGGTGAGCAAAGAGCAAAGCGAGGCAGCACCGAGCATGTGGATGCCAACCAGTAGCGGCGGCACACCCAGACGAGCCTGAACCACTCCGATGATTGCCTGGAAGATTGAGGTCACCAGCAATCCGAAGACCACCTTGGCCTGGAAGCTCCCCAGCCACTTGGCGTCTCGACGAACGATCAAGGTCAGTTGCAAAACGATCAGCCCCAGCATGACGTAGCCCGGGTAGCTGTGGAAGTGCTGCCAAACCTCTAGGTCTAAGCCGTTGCGTGGGCTCTCTGCGTCGCCAGAGTGCGGCCCTGCGCCGGTCACCAGCACACCCACCAAAATCGTGATGATGCCGCTCACGGCAATCGGGTTGACCATTGACCAGATAGCTGGCGTAACCGGAGTGTGCTCAGACTTGATGGCGCGCCATACCAACACCGAGGCAACCGCAATCATGTATGCACTCAGCACAAAGTGCGCGCCGACGAACCATGGGTTCAAGTTGAAGAGAACCGTGAAGCCACCTAGCACTGCTTGCGCTGGAATTCCAAGCCCAAGGATGAGTGCTGGGGCGAACAAGCCCTTTCGAAGCTTCTTGCCCAGGCGAACGATTGTGACGAAGGTCAGCACCGCGACTAGGGCGAGCACGAAAGTCAAAAGACGGTTGGCAAACTCGATGATGCCGTGAATTCCCATCTCGGGGGTGTTCACCAGCGACTCTGCAGTGCACTTAGGCCAGGTCGGGCAGCCGAGGCCCGAGCCGGTCAGACGCACTACGCCTCCGGTAACCACAATCAAGATCTGACTAACCAGCGAAGCCCAGACGTATAGAGGGATTCGGGCTGCCGAAAACAGACTTCTAATCAATCGAATCTTTACCTTTCGTGGCGTTTGGGTCTTACATTCCAACCAAGTGCGAACTAAACTTATGCCTAGATTCAACGCTTTTTCGGCAATGACGCCGGGTTCAGACACTTCTAGTTTGACACAGCAAATCTTCTTCAAAGTCGGCTCTCGGCGGGGGAATGAACCACGCTGGAACCAAGTTGAAAACAAAGACTTAACGGGTCGAGAGAACACTCGAATCCGCAAAATATAGAGGAGGCCGGCTTGTCCGACATCATCATCGACCGCCCAGAACTAGACAGCCTAGGCGTCTACGAATTTGGTTGGTCAGACTCAGACGCAGCGGGAACCAACGCGCGTCGCGGAATCAACACAGAAGTCGTTGCCGACATCTCTGGCAAGAAGAGCGAACCAGCATGGATGCTCGAGCGCCGTATGCGTGGCTACGAGTACTTCCTCAAGAAGCCAATGCCTACCTGGGGCTCAGACCTCTCGGGAATCGACTTTGACAACATCAAGTACTTCGTTCGTTCAACCGAAAAGCAAGCCACCAGCTGGGAAGACCTGCCAGACGACATCAAGAACACCTACGAGCGCCTAGGCATTCCAGAGGCCGAGCGCAGCCGTCTAGTTGCCGGTGTTGCCGCCCAGTATGAGTCTGAGGTTGTTTACCACCAGATTCGTGAAGACCTAGAGGCCCAGGGCGTCATCTTCCTTGACACCGACACCGCTCTAAAAGAGCACCCGGAGATTTTCAAGGAGTACTTCGGCACCGTTATCCCAGCGGGCGACAACAAGTTTGCAGCGCTGAACACCGCCGTTTGGTCTGGTGGCTCATTCGTTTACGTTCCAAAGGGTGTTCACGTCGAGATTCCTCTGCAGGCCTACTTCCGCATCAACACCGAGAACATGGGTCAGTTCGAACGCACCCTCATCATCGCCGATGAAGATTCATACGTGCACTACATCGAGGGCTGCACCGCGCCAATTTACAACTCGGACTCACTGCACTCAGCAGTTGTCGAAATCATCATCAAGAAGGGTGCTCGTGTTCGGTACACGACCATCCAGAACTGGTCAAACAACGTCTACAACCTGGTAACCAAGCGTGCGATTTGCCACGAAGGCGCAACCATGGAGTGGATCGACGGAAACATTGGTTCCAAGGTCACCATGAAGTACCCGGCGGTCATCCTTGCTGGCGAGCACGCCCGCGGCGAGACCCTGTCGGTTGCTTTTGCAGGTGAGGGTCAGCACCAGGATGCCGGCGCCAAGATGATTCACCTTGCGCCTTACACCAGCTC
>JAGNYY010000044.1:2282-6062 GCA_017984715.1 Rhodoluna sp. | reverse complement strand
GTTGCCGTTGCCCCCGAGCCGATGATTAGCGCGTGCTTCACCAACCCAATTCGCGCCTCGGTTACAGCTTGGATGATTCCAAAGACATCGGTGTTGAAACCGTGCCATTTGCCAAATTCATCCAAGAACAGGGTGTTAGTTGCGCCAGTCAATCGGGCGTAATTGTCAAGTTCTGTTGCGAATCGCGTGGCTTCCTCTTTGAGAGGCATCGTGACCGAGAAGCCATTCCAGACTTCGCCCAGACCGGCTATGAAGGTTCGGAGTAGACCCTTCTGAACCTCGGCCCGGCCGTAATCCCAGTCGAGGCCAAGAACGCGATAAGCCGCCAAGTGGATGGCCGGTGACTTCGAGTGCTCAATCGGTGAACCAAGCACGGCAAAACGTTTATTCATACTCAGGGTGCTCCTTCATCCAAGCGCGCCACAGTGCAACTGCCTGGCCATGCTCGGCATAGGTGTTACTGAAGACGGTTTCACCAGTCTCTAAGTTGATGGCGCAAAAGAAGAGCCACTTTCCGGAGGCTGGGTTTAGTGCGGCGTCGATTGCAACCGCGCCCGGGGAGCTGATTGGGCCGATTGGCAAACCAGGGTGCAAGTAGGTGTTGAAGCCGTTGTTGTTTGCGCGATCGGCAGCGGAAGTGCTCACCGTGTTGCCGTTCACCCCGTAGCTAACGGTGGCATCGGATTGCAGCAGCATGCCCGCCTTGATTCGGTTATAGAACACGCGGCTTACTTTATAAAAGTCGGGTTCAAGCCTTGCTTCGCTCTGCACAACAGAAGCCATGGTCAAAATGCGGTGACGATCGGCATCCTTGACCCCGAACCGGTCCAGTTCCTGCTGGGTGCGCTGGATCATGGTTTTCAGGATGCTGACCGCGGTGGCCTTGGGTGAGAATGTGTAAGTCGCTGGAAATAGATAGCCCTCGACCGAAACAGCGTCTGATGGCAAACCAATTTCAGCGCGGCTATTGGCTGCGTCGTGAAACTCACTGCGAGCGATTCCGGTTGACTTTGATAGCACGTCGAGGATTACGCTTGCGCGCAGGCCTTCTTTGATTAGAACTCGATTAGTGACCGAGGTTGCTGGGTCGAGCAAAGCATCCAAGGCGGCTTGTGACGACATGTGCAGACGTAATTTGTAGGTGCCCGGATAAAACTTTGGGTTCTCTTCAAGGATGAGCTTGTAGACCGTGCGGAAGTTCTTGACAACGCCCAGATCAACAAGAGAGTTGGCGATGGATTCACCAGTGTCACCTGGCGAGACTTCGAAGAGAATCGAGCTGTAGCCCTCACCTTGGTAATCATTGCCGAGAATTTGGTCAACGCCAGAACGAATCGCAGATCGGTTGGCATAGGCAAGCGAGCCAATCAGAATTACGGCAAGAGCGATAACAACTGCTAGTCGGCGGCGTGCGAACTTAGACATTTAGCTCCTCAAGTGGCACCCCGGGGCTCTGCCCCAGGTTCTTTTCGGTCGTCAAGGCTTGCTCGAGAATCATGGTCGCGGCAATTTGATCGATGACCTTGCGGCCTTCTTTTGAGTTTTTGCCGGAACTGCGGAGGGCCGATGTTGCTGACACCGTGGTCAGGCGTTCGTCGATCATGCGCACTGGAATGCTCGACGCCGACCGGAATGCTTGTGCCAGGGCAATCGCATCATCAGTGGAAGCCGAAGATTTTCCGGACATTGAAACCGGAAGACCAAAATAGACCTCGATGATTTCCTCGCCGGCAATCGCTTGGATTAGCGCCGCTATCGTCGCTGCATCGTCTTCCTGACGGTTCACATTTTGAAGAGGAGATGCAAGAATTCCGTGAAAGTCCGAGATAGCAAGGCCAACTCTGACCTTGCCAACGTCAACTGCAAGTCGACGGCCCGAACGCACTAGGCTCCCAGCGCTCCGCGAACGGCTGACTGTGCGTCGCCTATTTTTGTTGCGTCGGCTCCGCCGCCCTGAGCTAAGTCATCCTTGCCACCGCCGCCACCGCCAAGAACTTGGCTCGCGGTGCGCACGAGGTTTCCGGCTTTGTGGCCGGCGGCCCGTGCAGCTTCTGTGGTTGCAATCAAGACCATTGGCTTTTCGGCGACGACACCAAACAGTGCAACCACGCCAGACTCAGCGCCTAGCTGCTCTCGAATTTGAGTAGCCAAACCGCGCAGGTCGTCTACTGAACTAACTTCACCCAGGTTCGCCTCAACCAACTTGGTAGTGCCAATGTTGATTGCTGCCGAGGTTAGTTCAGGAATTCTTGTCGCTAGCTGAGCGGCCTGCATTTGAGCAAGTTTTCGCTGTGCCTGCTTTAGCTCTTCGATTGTCGCCATTAGACGCTCTTCGATTTCAGCCTTAGGGCTCTTCAAGGCATCGCCCAGGCGGGCTACTAGGGCGCGCTCGGTCGCGAGTGAACGGAACGCCTCGATGCCCACGAGTGCTTCCAAACGTCGCGAACCAGAACCTACTGAAGACTCGCCAATAAGCGAGACAAGACCAACCTGTGAGCTACGAGCAACGTGGGTTCCACCGCAGAGTTCGCGCGACCAAGGACCGCCGACTTGGATGACTCTAACGCTCTCATCGTAAGTCTCACCAAAGAGCGCCACGGCACCCCATTCGCGAGCCTCAGGAAGACTCATATGCTGTGCGCTAACCGCAAGATCGCGGCGAATTGCGAGGTTGGTAACCTCTTCAATTTCACTGCGAGTCTCCAGAGATAGCGCCTGAGCCCAAGAGAAGTCGAGACGAAGATAGCCAGGCTTGTTGTAAGAACCGCTCTGCAGGGCAGATGGGCCGAGAACTTCGCGCAATGCTGCGTGGACGATGTGGGTTCCTGAGTGCGCCTGACAGGCTCCCAAGCGCCAATCGGCATCAACTTCGGTTTGTGCTTTTGCCCCAACCGCGACTTCACCGTGGCGAACCAGAACCTTGTGACTGATTAGCCCCTTGACCGGCTTCTGAACGTCTAGAACCTCAAGTGAGAAGCCATCACCGTTGATGAATCCGGCGTCTGAATCTTGACCGCCCGACTCTGCATAGAAAGAAGTTTCGTCGAGAATGACTTCAGCGATTTGGCCAGCGGTTGCAACCGAGGCATCCTTGCCGTCAACGATTAATCCAAGTACTCGGCCCTCAGAGGAAAGTTCCTCATAACCGGTAAATCGCGTCACACCCTGCGCGCGGAACGCCGAGTAAACCGAAAGGTCGGTTCCACCAAGCTTCTTTTCGCGGGCATCGGCCTTCGCGCGGTCTCGCTGTTCGGTCATAAGGGCCTTGAAGCCGTCGCGGTCGACGGTCAAGCCGGCTTCTTCGGCAACTTCAAGGGTTAGGTCGATTGGGAAACCGTATGTGTCGTGCAGCAAGAATGCTGCGTCACCCTTTAGCTCCTTGCCGCCGCCCTGCTTTGCAAAAGCAATCGCCTCATCAAGGAACACGGTGCCTGCGACGAGGGTGCGCATGAAGGTTTCCTCTTCTGCAACGGCAGTCTTGAGGATGCGCGAGAAGTCAGTTTCGAGCTCTGGGTAAGAAGCCTTCATTGCCTCTTTCGAAGCGGTAAATAGCTCGGTGAATGTCGCGCCCTCGACGCCGAGTAGGCGCATAGCGCGAACTGAACGGCGAAGAAGGCGGCGAAGCACGTAGCCTCGTCCATCGTTGGCAGGAGTGACTCCATCACCGATCAGCATCAGAGCTGAGCGAATGTGGTCTGCGACGACGCGCATGCGCACGTCATCCTCGACGCTTGCACCGTAAGTCTTGCCAGAAAGCTTCGCGGCAAGGTCGAGAACAGG
>JAGNYY010000044.1:0-2182 GCA_017984715.1 Rhodoluna sp. | reverse complement strand
AGATGGGTCTTCACTGATTAGTGAAGCCGAAGGAACGACAGTGTGGCCTTTGCTCTCGAAAAAATCGAGCCAGCGCTGGCGGATTTCCGCAGTCTGCATGCTTAGGCGTTCGAAGCAGGCTTAGCGGCAGCCTTGGTTGCAGCAGGCTTCTTTTCAGCTGAAAGCTCTGCCTCGCGTTCGCGGAAGCCTTCAGCTGCAACATCGCCTAGTTCACGAACCTTTGCCAAGACGTCGTCAGCGATTGCCTTTGCCTTTGGGTTGTTCTTAATCTGCTCAGCAGCAACTAGCCCGGCTGCGATTCCAGTGATGAACCAAAATGCTTTTTTCATAGACTGACCTACTTCTTCTTGCCGAGCAAAGCGCTTCTAAGCCCTTGGGTCAGCCCGGCTATCTTAACCAGCGGTGAACCGAGAGTTGCTGAGAACACTGCAACGAGTGAACTCACATTGGTGGTGACCTCCGAGATGTTCTCGGTAATCTGGTCAACCTTGGCCAACTGCTTGTTGGTTGATGTGACGGTTTCGGTAAGTTCAGAGAGAAGTGGAGAAACGGTCTGATTTAGATCGCGAATTGAATTGCGAGTCTCGTCAAGAACGCGTCCGAGCTTAAGCAATGGCACAGCGACAAACAGCACCAAGAGGACGAATCCTCCTGCTGCGATCAATGCCGCTACGTCTCCACCGCTCATCTGAACTCCTAAACCGATTTTATTTATCGAGCTGCGTAGTACTCAACAACGAGCTGAACTTCACAGGTAACTGGAACCTCAGCGCGCTTTGGACGACGAACAAGAGTCGCGTGAAGCTTGTCTAGCTGAACGTCAAGGTAGCCAGGCAGTGGAGGCAGTACGTCGACGTGACCGCCGGCTGCTGCAACCTGGAAAGGCTCGGTGATTTCAGACTTCTCGTGCACGTGCACCAGCTGACCTGGCTTTACGCGGAATGATGGGCGGTCAACGCGCTCACCATTAACAAGAATGTGACGGTGAACAACCATCTGACGTGCCTGCGCGATGGTGCGTGCAAAACCTGCACGAAGAACAATCGCGTCGAGACGCATCTCTAGAAGCTCTACTAGGTTCTCACCGGTTAGGCCTTCGGCACGCTTTGCTTCCTGGAAGGTCTTGCGAAGCTGTGCTTCACGGATGCCGTACTGGGCGCGTAGACGCTGCTTCTCGCGAAGACGAACGGCATAGTCGCTGTCTGCCTTCTTCTTGGTGCGGCCGTGCTCACCTGGAGCGTATGGACGCTTCTCAAGGTACTTAGCTGCCTTTGGGGTTAGGGCAATGCCCAGTGCGCGAGACAAACGAGTCTTGCTGCGGGTACGTGTGGTCTTTGACACGTTTTCCTTTCAATGGATCCTTACGGATCGGTCATAGCGGTTTTTGTTCACAAGTCGGATCGAGGTGATCCTCTGCCACGGACCGTCTGGCTATTAGACGGTCGCACCGTAGTTGAACACTCGCACAGCCGCGATTGAGTGTTCCAGTCGGCAACCTGACAATCTTAGCAGTTTCAGCAGTTAGAAGCCAAGGACCGTTGGCGGAATGAGTGCACTATTTGCGGTTGAAAGAGCGAATAATCTCGCGAAGTTTAACCCAGCGCTCCCCTAGCTCGCGTTCGTGGCCGACATCTTTTGGGATGTAATAGGTGCGATTTTGAACCTTGTCGTCGAGGTATCGCTGAGGAACAACGGCGCGGCTGGAATCGTGTGGGTATGCATAACCAACTCCGGCGCCTTGTTCTTGAGCCTTGGCAAAGTTTGAGCTCTTCAAAGCGTTGGGTACCTGACCCACGACACCGTTGCGCACATCGGCTAGAGCTGCATTTATAGCGTTGTAGGCGGTGTTGGATTTTGGCGCTAGAGCCAGGTAGATAGTTGCTTCAGCTAGTGGAATTCGGCCTTCGGGCATGCCTATCATCGCTACTGTTTCGGCCGCCGCCACAGCCAAGGGCAAGGCTTGAGGGTCAGCGAGACCTATGTCTTCCGCTGCGAGAATCATCAGACGTCGAGCGATGAACCGAGGGTCTTCCCCGCCCTCGATCATTCGGGCTAAATAGTGAATGGCTGCGTCCGCGTCGGAACCTCGCACAGATTTGATGAACGCTGAAATGACGTCATAATGCTGGTCGCCATCTTTGTCGTATCGAAGCAACGCTCGATCGGCCGCCGATTCGATGTC
>JAGNYY010000001.1:46937-55069 GCA_017984715.1 Rhodoluna sp. | reverse complement strand
GGAGCTGCCAGCTGGGCGCGGATGACCAGAGCCATCACACCACCGATAAGGAAGTAAATGAAAGAAGTGATCAGGTACAGGTAACCGATCTTCTTGTGGTCAGTAGTCGTAATCCAGTCGACCAGGATTTGACCCTTGGTCTTCTTGGCGGTGCCCACGTTTGACTTAGTTGCGGTAGCCATTCTTCGTTAGCCTCGGATTTCTGGGTTGTCTGCAGGAAGGTTCTGGTTGCGAGAGAACTTAGCGTCGAGTTGGCCGACGTTGCCAGCAGCTGCTAGCTGAGCCATGTGAGCGTCATATTCGGCCTGTGGCACAACCTTGACGTTGAACAACATCATTGAGTGGTACTCGCCGCAAAGCTCGGCACACTTGCCCTTGTAGGTTCCAACCTTTTCAGGAGTGAAGTACATGTGGTTGGTGCGTGCTGGGAACATGTCCTTCTTGTATAGGAAGTCGATGACCCAGAAAGAGTGGATTACGTCGCGTGAGGTCAGATCGATCTGCACGGTCTTGCCAACTGGCAAGTAAAGGGTAGGTAGGGCGGCTTCGCTGCCTAGCTCACCGTCGAACTGTGACTGAATGCCTGCCTCGTAAACGTTGGCGTTGACATAGTTGAAATCCCAGCTCCACTGCTTGCCGATGACCTGAATCTTGACATCAGGGTTTGCAGTTGGGGTTTCAATGGCTTGGATGTCGCGTGCGGTGAAGGCGAAGAAGCCGATCACCAAAATTAGCGGGACAACCGTGAACAAAGTTTCGATTGGGTTGTTGTAACGCAACTGTGCCGGCAGACCGGTCTCACCCTTGCGACGACGGTAGACCACAATCGCCCAGGCCATTAGACCCCAGGCGATGATGCCGACAGCCCAAAGGACGATCCAGCTGGTAGTCCACAGGCCGACGATGCGGTCGGTGTGGTTAGTAATGCCAGGCGTACCAGGCAAATAACCTCGAGCAAACTCGTCTGACGCACACCCAGATAGGAGTAGAGACAGAGAAGCAATTGCGGGCACTGCGGCCCACTTCAATCCACGCTTAGAAAGCACAATCGACCCTTCGAATATCGAATCGTTACCTTGTAAGTCTACGCCTCGGGCTAGGGCTAATCCCCCAAAAACACGTCAAAAGCCGACCTATTTTTTAACAAAAAACCCGGTCCACCGAAACGGTGACCGGGTCTCTCGAGAAAACGTTTAGCTGAATGAGTCACCACAGGCGCATGAGCCCTCGGCGTTTGGGTTGTCGATGGTGAACCCCTGCTTCTGAATGGTGTCTTCGAAGTCAATTGATGCGCCGTCAAGATAAGGAACGCTCATCTTGTCGACTACGACCTCAACACCATCGAAATCCTTGACAGAGTCACTCTCTTCGAGCAGTTCGTCAAAGTAAAGCTGGTAGATCAAGCCTGAGCAACCGCCAGGCTGAACGGCAACGCGGAGACGCAGGTCATCTCGACCTTCGGCCGAGATAAGGGCACGGACCTTGCTCTTTGCCTGCTCGGTAAGTTCTACACCGTGAGTCAGAGTGTCAGTCATTTTGGCTCCATTCGCTGAATTTGTTGCGTTACCTAAGTCTAAAACAGGTCAGATCGAAAAAGCATTCCCGCCGAGCAACATTAAGCTCTCGGCAAGCATGGTCTTGCGAAGCGACTCGAGGTGAACCGACTCGTTTGGGCTGTGTGCACGAGAGTCTGGGTCTTCGACTCCGGTCACCAAGATTTGTGCACCTGGGTAAACTTCGATTAGATCTGCGATGAACGGAATCGAGCCGCCGACACCGATGTCAACCGCAGTCTCATCCCAGGCAGCCTTTAGCGCAACTCGAGCTAGTTCAGAAGCCCAACCTGTGTCGTCAACCGCAAACGGCTTGCCTAGTTCGATTTCGCCATAGTTCAACTGCGCGCCAAACGGAACATTCTTCTCTAAGTGCGCTCGCAGCGCCTTTAGCGCGTCTTCTGGATTCTGCCCGGGAGCGATGCGCATCGAAATTTTCGAACTCACGGCCGGCAACATGGTGTTGGATGACAGCGCGACCGAGGGCACATCAATGCCGATAACTGTGATCGATGGTTTGTTCCAGATTCGATCGAGAATTGTGCCAGAACCGATCTGGCTGGTGCCCTCGAGCAGCCCTGAGTCGCGGCGTAGGTCAGCGTCACTGTAAGGCAGGTCTGCGGCCTTGCCCTCGTGGAGGCCGGCGACTGCAACATTGCCTTCGGCGTCATGCAGAGAGGCCAAAAGGCGAATCGTCGCAGTCATTGCGTCTGGAACTGCACCGCCATACATGCCAGAGTGCAGCGCGTGATCGAGCGTCTTCACCTCGATGACCTGCGAGACCAAACCTCTCAGCGTTGCTGTCAACGCAGGGATGGTCTCAGACCAATTGCCTGAGTCGGCAACCACGATGCAATCTGCCTTCAAGATGTCTTGATTCTGCTCCAGGAAGGGGCGGAATGTTGGCGAGCCAGCTTCTTCCTCACCCTCGATGAAAACGCTGATTCCAACCTCGAAGTCTGGGCCGCAAATATCAACCAGAGTGCGAATGGCCGCTAGGTGTGACACGATTCCGGCCTTGTCGTCGGCTGCGCCGCGGCCATACATGCGACCGTTCTTCACGACCGGCTCAAAAGGTGTGGTTTCCCAAGCCGTTTCATCGCCAGGAGGCTGTACATCGTGGTGTGCGTAGAGCAGAATCTGAGGCTTGCCGTTGCGTGCGGCGCGGCGAGCTACGACCGCCGGTGAACCAGGTTTGCCATCGATCGAGGCGCGTCGAACCTCAACAATTTCAAAGACACCGGTGTCTCTGAACAACTTGGCGATAGTTTCAGCGCTGAGTTCAAGGTTTTTGGGGTCAAACGCATCCCAAGCTATGCCTGGAATGCGAACCAGACCTTCGAGCTCTTTCGTTGCTTCATCGAAACCTGCCTCGATGAGCTTCCTTGCTGTCTCGAGTTGGGTCGGGTCAATTGAAATCTGCGGTGTCGTCATGAGAGTAATCTTAAAGTCCAACATGGATATTGAGGAACAACGATGAGCGAAAACACTCCAACCGGCGGCAAGGGTCGACCAACTCCGCCACGCAAGCAGCAGGAAGCTGCTAACTTCAAGCCAATCGTTGGCAATAAGTCTCCAGAAGCCAGGAAGGCCGCTAAGGCCAAGGATGCAGAAGAGCGTCGCAAGGCTCGCGAAGGCATGATGCGCGGCGAGGAGCGCTACCTGACCGTGCGCGACAAGGGGCCGCAGAAGCGTATGGCTCGTGACTTGGTTGATTCGCGTTTCACCGCTGGCCAGCTGGTAATGCCCGCACTATTTTTGATGATTATCATCTCGTACGCCGGCGACATGACCGTGCAGGTCTACACACTCTTTGCAATGTGGACCCTATTCATCATCATCGGCATCGACGCGTTTTTCATTGGCCGTCGCGTAAACCGCAAACTAGAAGACAAGTTTGGCAAGGGCAAGGTCGAGAAGGGTGTTCGCTGGTATTCAGCGATGCGTTCGATTCAGATGCGTCCGATGCGATTGCCAAAGCCTCAGGTCAAGCGTGGCGACAAGGTCGAATAAGCAAAAGTTTGTAAAAAAAGGGTGATCACTGAGGTGGTCACCCTTTTTCTATGTCTTTCGCCGGCACGGTTACTTAGTCAAGAATTTGTTGATAGTTCTGGCCCAGAACGGCCCCGCATAGATGTACCCGCTGTAGCCCTGAACCAGAGTTGCCCCGGCAGCTAGACGCTCCGCAGCTTCCTGGCCGGTTTCGATTCCACCAACCGAGATTATGGCGGCTCTGTTGGCAAGTCGCTTCGCAAGAATCTCGAGCACTTCAATGGACCGCTGCTTTAGGGGTGCACCAGAAAGCCCGCCAGCACCAATTTCGGCAACCGTGCTGGCGTCCGTGAGCAAACCCTCACGTGAAATCGTGGTGTTGGTAGCGATTACTCCGGCTAGCCCCAATTCGATTGCTAGGTCGGCAACTGCAACAACGTCTTCATCGGCAAGATCTGGCGCTATCTTGACCAGAATTGGTTTGCCCGCGGCCTCTTGCTGCACAGCAACCAGAATCGGGCGCAACGACTCGACCGACTGCAACGATCGAAGACCCGGGGTGTTTGGTGAAGAGACATTCACAGCTACATAATCGGCATGCTTTGCGAGCAACTTTGCGCTGGTTCGATAGTCATCGACTGCATCTTCAACTGCGACAACCCTGGATTTTCCAATGTTGACCCCGATGATTGGCAATCTGCTGCCATGCTTGCGGCGAAGCGCTTCGAGTCGCTTGGCCACTGCCTCGGCGCCCTGATTATTGAAGCCCATGCGGTTGATGAGCGCGCGGTCGTCAATTAGACGAAACAAACGAGGCTTATCGTTGCCACTCTGCGCAATTGCGGTCACGGTGCCAATCTCGACGTGTGAGAAACCCAGGTCTCCCAACGCTTTGATTGCTATTGCGTTCTTGTCAAACCCGGCCGCTAGGCCAAACGGGGCGTCAAAGTGCAAGCCAAAAGCCTGCACCTCTCCCCTGCCTGTCTTGCGAATTTTTGCCAAACGGGTCAAGCCGACTGCGCCGGAAAGGCGAATCACAAACATCACTAGGTGATGTGCCTGCTCTGGGTCCATCTTGGCGAAAACATTCTTGAAAACGAAGTTATAAAACATCGATATTTAGTTGCCTTCTTCGTCTAATGCGTTGCGGTTCTGCTTGAGCACTCCGATGGCCGCTTCGAAGTCTTCGAGTGTTTCCCATCCCTGATAAACACTGGCGAAGCGCATGAAAGCAACCTCGTCCAACTTGCGCAATGGCTCAAGGGTCGCCAAGCCGACATCAAATGCATCAATTTGAGCCACACCGCTTGAGCGCACGCTCTCTTCGACTTCTTGGGCCAGCAGGGCTAGATCGGCATCAGAAACTGGGCGGCCCTGGCAAGCCTTGCGAACTCCGTTGACGATCTTGTCGCGACGGAAAGGCTCGGTCACGCCACTGCGCTTTACGACCAGCAAACTCGCAGTTTCGGTGGTGCTAAAACGCATGTTGCATTCAGGGCATTGGCGACGTCGGCGAATCGACGAGCCGTCATCTGAGGTGCGAGAATCGGTGACTCTCGAGTCTGGGTATCGGCAAAATGGACAGTGCATACTTGCCCCTTCTTAGTTCTTAAATCTTGCTGTGATGGCTTCGCCGTGTGCTGGCAAACCCTCTGATTTGGCAAACTCATTCACCATTTCGCCGATTGCTTCGAGGCCGGCTTCGTCATAGTCAATCACTTGCTGTGCGCGAAGGAAACTTAGAACACCAAGGCCCGCGCCAAACTTAGCTTGTTGCCCAGTTGGTAGGACATGGTTCGAACCAGCCATGTAATCTCCGAGGCTAACCGGCGAGTACTCCCCCAGGAATATTGCTCCAGCATTGGTTATTGCAGCTGCTGTTGCCGCATTGTCGGCGGTGTGAATTTCTAAGTGCTCGGTCGCATAGGCGTTTGCGAAGGAAATGCCATCGTTGAGGCTGTTCACCAAAACAATCGCGGACTGCTGACCCTCGAGAGCAACTCGCACACGTTCGGCGTGCTTAGTTTGGTCGGCAATTTTCGTGATGGCCGCCAAAACTGACTCGGCAAGTTCGCGTGAATCGGTGACCAGAACAGAGGCTGCTGCTTCGTCGTGCTCGGCTTGACTGACCAAGTCGTAAGCGATGAACTCAGCGTTCGCGGTGTGATCGGCCAGCACCAAAATCTCGGTGGTTCCGGCCTCCGAATCGATTCCGATGGTGCCGCGCAGAGCGCGTTTTGCGGCAGCCACGTAAATGTTTCCTGGCCCAGTCACTAAGTTGACTGGAGAAAAGTCGATCTGTGGCAAACCGTATGCGAACGTGGCGATTGCAGCAGGCCCACCAACGCAGAGGACCTCATCAACGCCGAGCAATGCTGCGGTTGCCAAAACGGTTGGGTGTGGCCGCCCGCCAAAATCTTTTTGCGCGGGGGTGGCGACCACCAATCGAGGAACCCCAGCAACTTGAGCCGGCACAACATTCATAACCACGGATGAGGGGTAAACCGCTTTGCCGCCAGGCACATACAAGCCAACCGAATCAACCGGTTGATAACGCTGATGAACTCTGGCACCGGGCGCGAGTTCGACAGAAACCGGCGAAGGCATGGTTGCCTCTGAAACCTTTCTAACGCGCTGAATCGACTCTTCAATCGCGATTCGAAGACCTGGCTCCAAATCAGTCAAAGCCTGGCTCAGCTCAGCTTTTGCGACCCTGATTGGCCTAGGGTCAACGCCATCCCGCTCTACGGTTACCTCTACGACGGCATCCAAGCCGCGCAGTCTGACGTCCTCCAACAGGCCCGAAATCTGACCAATGGCAACATTGATGTCGACCGAAGCGCGCGGTACAGCGGCGTTCACGGCGTGCGAATCGAGTGACTTGTCTCGCATGTCAACGATGCGCAACTTCACCTGGCTTGATTCGGTCAATGGTCCTCCGTTTGGGTTCTAGGTAATTCTAGGCGTTCAAATGGAAACAATCCTCGGTTGGCTATTGTTGAAGCGGTTGAGACAAAGGTAGAAAATGCAGAATTTAATTCCAGAAAAAGACCCGATTGAAGCGCTCCGCTCAAGTTTTAGAAGGCATGCATCGGGAGTTTCGGTAATCACTCTGCTTGACGCCGACAAGAAAGCCATCGGCTTTACCGCGACTTCAATGACCTCGCTCGGCGCTAACCCGCCACTGGCGAGCTTCAATGTTTCGCAGGGTTCAAGCACCTATCCAAGCCTTACGGTGGGCAAATATGTAGCCATTCACACACTTGGCGCAGGAACCGTGCAGTTGGCCCAGAGAATGGCCGCTGACCACACCCAGCGCTTTGTCAACGATGATTGGCACGAAGGCCCCTACGGCGTGCCGGTGTTTCCTGCCGCAACCTCGATTCTGATTGCCAAGATTCGCGACATTCACAGCATTGAAAACAATGCGGTGGTGATTGTCGACGTTGTCGAGGGCCTATCTGGCACCGAGGACGAAGCGCTGCTGTACTACCAGCGCAGCTACATGAAACCAGGCGACAAGCTCTAGGCGCTAAGGCAAGAAGCGCCGAGCAGAACCTTTAGTTCGCCGATCAACTCACCGCTGATTCTTACCGTGGGCTGAAGCTTGAATAACCGCTCTTGGTCTGCACTAACCAGGCGCACCTGAACTTCATCCTGGCCGGCATTGGTTCTCAAAATTCGGTCCAGATCTTCCAAAACATCGCGCGTAGCTTCGGATTCTTGAAGCTTCAGAATGAGCGGACCCGCCGGGCCGTCACCACCGCCCTCGATGGTTTCGATTGAGTAAGCGTTGAGGCTCTTGCCATCATCACGCTGGCTTACTCGACCGCGCACCACAACAATTTGGTCGGCTTCGAGATTTCGCCCAAACTCCTGATAGGTCTTGCCCATCAACATCACGTTGAGTTCACCCTCAAAGTCTTCGACTGTTACCGCCCCGTATGGGTTTCCCGAGGCGCGAGCCACGCGGTGTTGCACAGACGTGACCAGACCGGCGATGGTGACAGTCTCGCCGTCGGCAATTGATTCGCTCGCATGCAAATCGGTTATCGACATCTGGCTGTGACGCGCAATCTGCGCCTCTCGGCCGGCTAGAGGGTGGTCGCTGACGTACAAGCCGAGCATGTCTCGCTCGTAGGCAAGTTTTTCTTTCTTGGCCCACTCCGGGCGGTCAGGCACGCTGCCACCAAAGCTATCTTCAACTGCCGGGTCCGAATCAAAAAGCGAACCAAACAGGTCAACCTGACCAACCGCTTCGTTCTTCTTCAGCGAGGCTTGTGCGTCTACTGCCTCTTCATGAATTTCGACGAGTGCCCGACGGGTGTTGCCAAGGGTGTCAAAAGCGCCAGCCTTGATCAACGATTCGATGACACGTTTGCTGCAGACCACGGCCGGCACCTTGCGCAAGAAGTCGTGGAAGGTGGTGAAACGCCCCTTTTCCACGCGCGCAGTAGCGATTCCATCGACCACGTTTAGACCAACGTTTCGCACAGCTCCGAGGCCGAACCGGATGTCCTTGCCAACCGCAGAGAAGGCTGCGATGGATTCGTTTACATCTGGCGCTAGCACGTTGATTCCCATGCG
>JAGNYY010000001.1:0-46837 GCA_017984715.1 Rhodoluna sp. | reverse complement strand
TTCCATCGACCACGTTTAGACCAACGTTTCGCACAGCTCCGAGGCCGAACCGGATGTCCTTGCCAACCGCAGAGAAGGCTGCGATGGATTCGTTTACATCTGGCGCTAGCACGTTGATTCCCATGCGTCGGCATTCGCTCAGGTAAAGACCCAGCTTGTCCTTCGAGTCACCAACCGAGGTCAACAGAGCGGCCATATATTCGGCTGGATAGTTGGCCTTGAGATAGGCAGTCCAATATGAAAGAACGCCATAGGCAGCCGAGTGAGCTCGGTTGAATGCATAGTCGGCGAAGGGCAGCAGGGTGTCCCAAAGTGCCTTGATGGCCTCTTCCGAGTAGCCGTTGGCCTTCATGCCATCCGAGAAGCCTTCGTACTGCTTGTCCAGTTCTTCCTTGTTCTTCTTACCCATGGCTCGACGCAACAAGTCGGCTTTACCGAGCGTGAATCCGGCGGCCTTCTGAGCCGCAGCCATGACCTGCTCCTGATAAACAATCAGGCCGTAGGTAGGGTCTAGCACCTCGGATAGCGATTCAGAAAGTTCAGGGTGAACCGAATCGACTTCCTGCTGCCCGTTCTTTCGCAACGCATAGTTGGTGTGCGAGTTCATACCCATCGGGCCAGGACGGTACAACGCGATAACCGCTGAAATGTGCTCGAAAAGACTTGGCTTCAGCAGGCGAAGCAAAGATCGCATGGCCGTGCCATCGAGCTGGAAAACTCCCAGGGTGTCGCCGCGCGACAAAAGCTCGAAAGTGGCCGGGTCAGAATCGAGATCCAGGTCTTCAAGGATGACCGTTTCACCACGGTTCGACTTAATGTTCGCCAGTGTGTCATCGAGCACGGTTAGGTTACGAAGACCCAAGAAGTCCATCTTGAGAAGCCCCAGTTTTTCACATGGTGGCTGATCGAACTGGGTGATGATCGCGCCGTCATCCTCGCGCTTCATGATTGGAATAACGTCAAGCAGCGGCTCGGCCGACATGATCACACCGGCGGCGTGCACGCCCCACTGACGCTTGAGGTTCTCAAGCCCCTGGGCCAGCTCAAAGACCTTGGCTGAATCGTCGTCGCCTTCAATTAGGTCTCTGAAGTCTTGTGCCTCTTTGTAACGCTCAGATGTCTTATCGATCATGTCGTTCAGTGCGATGTCACGGCCGAGCACCATCGGCGGCATTGCCTTGGTTAGCTTCTCACCAACCGAATATGGCATCGCCAGGACGCGACCAGCGTCCTTTAGAGCCTGCTTTGCTTTGATGGTTCCGAAGGTCACAATCTGCGCCACGCGGTCATCACCATATTTGTCAGAAACATAGCGAATAACTTCACCGCGGCGACGGTCGTCGAAGTCGACATCGATGTCGGGCATCGAAACACGTTCAGGGTTCAGGAATCGCTCGAAAATCAGACCGTGTTTTACCGGGTCTAGCTCGGTGATGCCAAGCGCGTAGGCAACGATCGAACCCGCCGCCGAACCACGGCCAGGCCCAACGCGGATGCCTTGAGCTCGCGCCCAGGCAATGAAGTCGGCGACTACCAGGAAGTAACCCGGGAAGCCCATCTGCTTGATGACTTCGACTTCGTAGGAGACCTGTTTAGCCTGAGCCTCAGGGATTTGCCCCTTGTAGCGGCGATCCATACCGGCAGCGACTTCTTGCTCGAACCAGGTCGCCTCGGTGTGCCCCTCTGGAACCGGGAATCGTGGCATTAGTTCACGCTCGACGAACTCCACGTTGCAGCGCTCGGCGATCAAGAGAGTGTTGTCACAGGCCTCTGGGTAATCGGCGAACAACTCACGCATTTGCTTGGCCGACTTTAGATAAAACTCTTGAGCATCGAACTTGAAGCGATTTGGGTCCATCAGAGTTGAGCCAGACTGCACACAGAGCAGAGCCTCATGGGCTTCGGCATCGCCCGCGTGGGTGTAGTGCAAATCGTTAGTCGCCAAGAGCGGCATATCTAGGTCTTTGGCCAGACGGATCAAATCACTCATGGTTCGGCGTTCGATGTCGAGCCCGTGATCCATAATCTCGGCATAGAAATTCTCTTTGCCGAAGATGTCTTGGAACTCGGCGGCAGCCTTGCGCGCCTCGTCATACTGCCCAAGACGAAGTCGAGTCTGAACCTCACCCGAGACGCAACCGGTGGTTGCAATGATTCCCTTGCCGTAGGTGTTTAGCAGCTCGCGGTCCATGCGTGGCTTGAAGTAATAGCCGTCCAGCCAGGCCTTGGAGGACATGCGGAACAGGTTGTACATGCCCGGGGTGTTCTCGGCGAACATCGTCATGTGGGTGTACGCGCCACCACCAGAAACATCGCCATCTACGTCGCCGCCATTGCCCCAGCGCACTCTGGTTCTGTCTTGGCGAGCGGTTCCTGGTGAAAGGTAAGCCTCGATGCCGATGATTGGTTTCACTCCGGCAGATTTGGCAGTCTTGTAGAAGTCGAATGCGCCGTGATTGTTTCCATGGTCGCTGATTCCGATGGCCGGCATGCCTTGAGCGGCAACCTCTTGGATGAGCGGCTTGATTCGAGCGGCACCATCCAGCATCGAGAATTCGGTGTGTACGTGAAGGTGGACGAATGACTCCTTATCGGTGCTCATTTGTCTCCCTTCTTCACACTGCCGGATGGCAACTGTATCCCAATAATTGTGCGGGGCTTAGTAGCCTCGCAGGATGTCGAGCGCCTTTGCTAAATCTGCCGGATATTCGCTCTCAAACTCAACTGTCTCGCCCTTGGTTGGGTGAACAAAACTCAACTTTTTGGCGTGCAACCACTGGCGATCGAGGTGCACCTTTGCGGCCAACTTCGGATCTGCCCCATACATGGTGTCGCCGACCAAGGGGTGGCGGAAGGCCGAGAAGTGAACACGGATTTGGTGGGTTCTTCCGGTTTCGAGAACCACCTCGACGAGAGAAGCCGAAGGAAAAGCTTCAAGAGTCTCGTAGTGGGTCACCGAGTGCTTGCCGTCATTCATCACCGCAAACTTGAATTCAGCCTTTGGGTGGCGACCGATCGGAGCGTCAAATGTTCCGGCGAGCGGGTCGGCGAGCCCCTGGATTACCGCGTGATAGACCTTGTGCACCGTGCGATCACGGAAAGCTTGCTTGAGCCTCGAATAGGCCACCTCAGACTTCGCCAGTGTCATCAGCCCGCTGGTTCCGACATCGAGTCGTTGAACAATCCCCTGGCGCTCCTGAGCCCCAGAGGTGGCGATTTGGATACCCAACGCCAATAGTGCGCCGGGCACGGTTGGTCCGTCCCAACCAACCGATGGGTGTGAAGCTACTCCGGCGGGCTTATCAATCACGATGATGTCTTCGTCTTGATAGATAATCTTGAAATCGTCAACCTCGACGGGCACGATTTCGAGTCGATTTTTGGGCTGCGGCAAGGTCACGTCAAGGTAGGCGTCGTGAATCAATCGGTCTGACTTCGAAACGACCTTGCCATTCTGCGAAACCAATCCATCGGTGATCATGTCAGCGCACACCGAACGAGATAGACCGAGTAATTTCGCGAGGCCTGCATCGACGCGCTCACCGGCGAGACCATCTGGAACCGGCAAAAGCCTTGATTCGCTCATGACTTGGTTGGTTTTGCTCGGCCGAGCGGGGCACCCTGCATCACTCGAACTACCACGACCACTGCGACTGCGACTATTGCAACGTCGGCAAGATTGAAAATCGGAAAGTTGAAGGGAATCGAGATGAAGTCGACGACGTGCCCAACACCGAAACCAGGCTCCCGGAACAGACGGTCAACGAGGTTACCAACCACACCACCGAGCGCGATGCCTCCGGTGATGGACCACGCCATGGTCTCAAGCCTAGGAGCCAACCCAATGATCACCAGCGTGGCGATAGATGAGGTGATTGCGAATATCCAGGTAGCACCGAAGCCGAGAGAAAACGCGGCTGAGTCGTTGTAAACCAAAACAAACTTAAGCAGGTCGCCCAGAACTGCCGTGGGTTGGCCAGGCTTCAGGTTCTCGATTACTAAGAGTTTGGCTAACTGGTCAATAGCGATGACCAACCAGGCTGTTGCCAAGAAGCCAAAAAGTCGAACTTGTTTTGAGTTTCTAGTTAGAGAAGCCAAAGTCACCGGTAAATGGGTTCTTCGGAGCCTCAGGCTCGGCTCGGAAACCTGGGTTGTACACATTGTTTTGCTCGATTGCCGGAGTCGAGCCAGTGTTTGTGCTGGTCGATTCAGAGTGCTCGAGTTCTTCGAGCTGGCTCTCGATGTAAGTCTTCAGCTTGATGCGGTACTCGCGTTCGAAACTACGCAGTTCTTGAATGCTGTGCTCGATCAAAGCCTTCTCTTGCTCAAGTCGGCTCATATCGGCACGCTGCTGAGCTTCGGCTTCGCGAACCACTCGTGCTGCGGTGGCGTGACCCTCGGCGATCAGAGCATCACGCTTAGCCAAACCATCACGCACGTGCTCTTCATGAAGCTTTCTTGCCAATTGAAGAAGGTTGTTGGTGTTGTTTGAATCAAGAGTCGATGGGTCTTGAGTTGCCTCTGGGAAAGCACTTGGTGCGTTAGCTGAGACCGCGGTAAGAGCAGACTCTGCTGTCGGGTTGTTGAGCTGGTCTGCAAGACCAGCACCGCTGCGCTGGAGCTCGGCAATGCGAGACTCTGAGGCGAGCAGACGCTGACGAAGGTCTTCGTTTTCTTGGCCTAGGCGACGAAGTTCAACCACGATTTCATCGAGGAAGTCATCTACTTCATCTTGGTCATAGCCCTCGCGAAACTTGGTTGGCTGAAACCGTTTATTTACTACATCTTCAGGTGTTAAAGGCATGCCACAAGGTTACCCTAGGCGCGCATCGCACGCTAACTCGCGGTGCCGAAGTGTTTATAGAAATAGGTGTGATTTGAGATCAAACCAAGGAAGAGACGATGCCCTGAGCAAAAACCACGGCAATGAACAGAACCGTCCAGGCGAGGTCGATCTGAACCGGCCCCAAACGCAATGGCGGAATGAATCTGCGGATTGCCTTTAGTGGCGGGTCGGTGACCGTGTACACAGACTCGACCAGGACCAAAAGTAGACCCTTAGGGCGCCAGAGGCCGTTGAGTGAAAGCACTAGATCGACAACAAATCGACCAATCAGGACAAAGAAATAGACCTCAAGCAGCCAATACAAAACCAGCGCAATGAGGCCCATGTCTTTAAGGCTTTCGGTTACGGACGAACTAGAAGGTCGTCGGTGGCTTCGCCATCCTCGTCATCTTCGTTGTTCACAGCAACGTGGTTCGGAGTCAATAGGTAGACCTTCAAGGTCACACGCTTCATGTGCCCCTCTAGACCCTCCTTTAGACCGAGCATGAAGTCAAGCATGCGGCGTGAATCAACCTCAGACATGTCGCCCATGTTGACGATGACTGGGATGCCGAGACGGTAGTTTGCGGCAACTTCCTTGGCATCCTCGTAGCTGCGAGGTTCGATTGTGTAAATCTCGTTTACATCTGAAACGCCACGGCGAGGGCGCATCTGGGTGACGCGAGCTGCAGGTCGCTGCTCACCTACGGTTGAGGTCGCTGGGCGCGAAGGCACTGCTTCGACTTCGTCGGAAAGGCCTAGCCATCCGGTAACCTGCGAAATAATTCCAGCCATGATTTATCCTCCTGAGGATGTTTACAACCCCAGAATATGGCTAATACTGTCGTTTTCCCGTGATTGCGCTGCCAATGCGCAAGTGTGTCGCACCATAGGCGATGGCGGTCTCGAAGTCTTCGGACATCCCAGCCGAGATCAGAGAGGCTTCTGGCTTCAGCGCTTTTAGGCTTTCGCTCGCTGCACGGATGGCACCAAAGTCGCGCTCAAGGTTATTGTCTAGGGCGGCCACGCCCATCACGCCAACTAGATTCAAGCCCGGGTGTCTAAGCACATTCTCGGCGAAAGGCAATAGGTTTGCCGGCTGGATTCCCCCGCGACCCTCATCATCGGTGAGATTCAACTGAATGAAAACATCGAGCGGATTGGTTCGATCGAGAGTCGCTTTGCCGAGGGCGTCAAGCAACGACTGGCGGTCTAGCGAGTGGATCGCACTGGCATAGTTGACGACTGATTTCACCTTGTTGCTCTGTAGTTGCCCAATGAAGTGCCAGCGATGTTCGACTAGCGATTTAGCGCGAACCTCGGCAGACTTTGGCGCAGCCTCTTGGTCGCGATTCTCGCCGAAGTCTCGAACCCCCAAATCGAGCAGGTCAAAAACCAGCTGAGTTGGATGATTCTTCGTAACAACAATCAACTTGATGTCATCGGTAGACCGAGCACAGGACGAAGCCGCAGCAGAAATTCTCTGCTGCGCTTCAGCCAGGCGCTCAGCCAGACCGTCGACTAGAGACAATCTCTCTACTTTAGGAAGTCTGGGATGTCTAGATCGTCGCCGAAGGTTCCATCCTCGGTCTGAGGCTTAGGAGTCGACGGTGAGAACAGGCTGCTGATTGCAGACTCAGTTGCCGGCGCTTCGATCTCTTCCTCGGCAGCAGAAACTGGCACCGAAGCGGTGTTGGTTGAAACCTCGGCAGGTGTCGAGAACCATCCGCTAGTTGCAGATGCAGTGGCCGCTGCAGGGGCGGCAGCAGGTGGCGCAGTGACTGGTGTGCTGAACGCGCTGCTGTAGCTGGTGCGCTCAACCTTGCGTGGCTGTGGGGTTCCGCCATCGAAGCCAGCGGCAATCACAGTGATGCGAACCTCGTCGCCAAGAGTGTCATCGATGGTCGTACCGTAGATGATGTTGGCTTCTGGGCTGACCGCCTCTTGAACCAAACGAGCGGCTTCGTCGATCTCGTGTAGACCTAGATCTGAAGCGCCCTGGATGAGAAGCAAGACGCCGTGTGCGCCATCAATGCTGGCTTCAAGAAGCGGGCTAGACACGGCGATCTCGGCCGCGCGAACTGCACGGTCTTCACCCTTTGCCGTTCCGATACCCATGAGCGCTGAACCAGCACCCTTCATGACCGACTTGACGTCGGCGAAGTCAAGGTTGATTAGACCCGGAGTGGTGATTAGGTCGGTGATGCCCTGGACACCGGCACGAAGAACGTCATCTGCGGTAGCAAAGGCCTCGACCACGGAGACCGACTTGTTGACCAACTCGAGTAGACGTTGGTTTGGAACCACAATCAAGGTGTCAACTTCACCGCGCAGGACATCGATGCCCTGGTCAGCTTGCTGCGAACGGCGCTTGCCTTCGAAACCGAATGGTCGGGTGACAACACCCACGGTCAAAGCCTCTAGATTCTTCGCGATTCGAGCTACGACCGGGGCTGCACCGGTTCCGGTACCGCCACCTTCTCCGGCAGTCACGAAGACCATGTCGGCACCCTTGAGGGCTGCCTCAATCTCGTCTGCGTGGTCTTCTGCGGCGCGACGACCGATTTCAGGGTCGGCGCCGGCACCGAGGCCGCGGGTTAGTTCGCGACCAATGTCAAGTTTTACGTGCGCCTCGCTCATTAGAAGAGCCTGGGCGTCTGTGTTGATGGCGACGAATTCGACGCCGCGGAGGCCAGCATCAATCATTCGGTTAAGCGCGTTAACGCCACCGCCACCAACGCCAACGACCTTGATGACTGCCAGATAGTTCTGGTTTAGACCCATGATATTCCTCCGCTTCTGCTCAATGAGCTTGGCAAGAAAACAACCCTAAGCTTCAACCAAAGGCTGATGGTTTAGTGAATTTATTCTCTTGCGCGAAGAAAGTAAACGGTTTTAAGACCTTAAGTTCGGAGGTTGCTTGGCGTGTCTAAAAGTTTCCGTAGCGAACCACTGGCGCGGTAGGCGAAGACACATCGAAAGTCACGTAATCGGTCTTTTTCTGGTTCTTGATTAGAGCCGCAAGCACCTTTGATTTCAACACGGAGTCTGAACCGTCTCCCCAAACGATTCTCTGGCCAGCGTTGCCGCGAAGGCGCATCGAAACGTCATCCTTGCTCTTGGCATCCACCGTCGCGATGCGCCCCAGCAAGTCAGCGGGCAGTGCCAACAAAACATCGATGGCAGCCGTAAACTCGGCGCTGCCTTTTGGGTCTCCGACGATGGCGATTCGCGGATAACTGTCGGCTTGGCCAACATTGCCAACTCTCACGCCAGCTGGGTCGTAGAGGTAGTCAACTCCGGCAACCGTCACGATGCAGATCGGTTGACGTTCGGTGATGGCAATTCGCAGGGTGTGAGGCGGCAAACTAACCACAGAAAAGCTGTCGACCAAAGAAAATGGCGCCAGGCTCTCGGCAATGGCACCGGTGTTGACCATCGGCAGTGGAACACCGATTTGCTTCTCTAGTGCCTTCAAAACCGTCTTGTCGTTGATTCTTTTGGTGCCGGTAACTTCCAGTTTCTCCACGGCAAGGAGTGGGGTGAACATCGTTGCCAGGATGAGCATTGCCAATAAACCGAAGGAACCGGTCACCGAGAGAGCGATAATCCTGCGCCTTCTGGTCGCAGAAACAAATCGTTTGGCCTCGGGTGAGAGTTTGGTGAAAAGCCCAACCCGCGCTGGTTTAGCCTGTCTGGCGACTTTAGCGGGCTTCGGGTGCGACTTGTTCGCCGGTTTCTTAGGCAACTTTGCAGCCGCTTTGGCATCCCTTCGAGGTGCCAGCGGCGTGACCGTGGAGGGTGCCTTAGGCAACCCCTTCGCGGTGCTTTTCTTCGCTGGTCCCGGTCGCTTCAACTTAGTTCTCTAGAGCCTCAAGAAGTTCTGGAACCATGCGATAAATGTCTCCGCAGCCCATGGTCATGATGAAGTCGCCGTTGTGGGCAAGTTTCGCAGCAACCGCAGGCACATCGCTCCATTCTGGAACGTAGTGAACCTGGGCCTGGTTGGCAAATGCGTTGCTAACCAATGCGCCAGTTACCCCTGGCTCAGGGTCTTCACGAGCGGCATAGATGTCTAAGACCACAACCTGATCGCTCGCAGACAGAGCCTCAGCAAATTCCTTGGCCATGAGTCGCGTGCGACTGTACAGGTGAGGCTGAAACACTGTAATCAACTTGCCATCACCTACCACTGCGCGAGCAGCCTTTATTGCTGCTGATACCTCGGTTGGGTGGTGAGCAAAATCGTCGTAAACCTTTACTCCGCGTTGTTCGCCGTGAAGTTGGAATCGACGTTCCGTACCACCGAATTCACTGACCGCATCGAGAGCCTTAGCCGGCTCGTAACCCAACCCAACAAGCACTGCAAAAGCGCCGGCGGCGTTAATCGCATTGTGCTCTCCAGGAACGTTGAGTTCGGCCAGATAGGTTTTTCCTTCGAAGACCAAACCAAATGAGACACGCGCGCCGGAGGCATCCACGTCAATCAATCGAACCGTTGCGCTCTCAGCTCGACCAAAGCTGATGATGCGCTTATTTTGGATCAAGTCGGTTACGCGCAGCGCACCCGGGTCATCCGAGCTGATTGCAACAAATTCCTTGGCACCTTGGGCGAAGCGGCCAAACTCAGCTTCAAACGCAGCCTCACTTCCGTAGTGGTCGAGGTGGTCGGCATCGACGTTGGTGATCAGGGCGATTGCGGTGTCGTAATGCAAGAATGAGCCGTCAGACTCATCGGCTTCAATCACAAATAAGTCACCCGAGCCGCTGGCCGAAGATGCGTTAAGCGAGGCGATTACTCCGCCATTGACGAACGATGGGTCCTCCCCCAGGCCAAGCAGACCGGTAATGATCATGCCGGTGCTGGTGGTTTTGCCGTGAGCTCCGGCAACCGCAATAACTCGACGTTTCGAGGTTAGGTAAGCCAAGGCCTGAGACCGGTGGATAACTGGAATTCCGCGCTCTTTGGCCAGCAGGTACTCAGGGTTTGTCGGCCATAGAGCCGAAGTAACGACAACTGTGTCAGGGTTACCAAGGTGCGCTGCATCGTGGCCGATGAATATTTCCGCGCCAAGTTCACGCAGCGTGGCAACCGCATCGGTGTCTCGCAAGTCACTTCCGGTTACCTTGTGACCCATGCCCAAAAGAATTCGAGCGATTCCGCTCATGCCCGAACCGCCGATTCCGACGAAGTGCACGACACCGAGTTCTTCGGGCACGTGTTGAGTGAAATCTGGCTTGATCATGGGGTTCCTAACTATCCTCTAAAGACTAGGTCGAACGGTCAGACTTTAGGCTCTACAACACGCCTTTTACGAGGGCTAGCAGCCTTGCAGTGCCGTCGCTTATGCCAGCTTTCTTCGCTGACTTCGCCATCTCGGCCAGGGCTCGTGAATTTGAAATCAACGGCACTAGGGTGTTAGCGACATAAGCATCATCGAAGTCAGAATCGAGAACCAGCAGAGCACCATCTGCCGCCACAACGTCTGAAACATTCAACTTTTGCTCTCCGTTGCCGACCGGATACGGAACGTAGGCCGCTGGAAGGCCGAGGGCTGAGAACTCAGACACCGTCGAGGACCCCGCGCGCGAAACTGCGAAGTCGCTGGCTGAAATCGCTAGATCCATTCGGTCACAGTAAGCGATGCGAACATAGTCCTTCTCGTGAACCTCCGGCAACTCAGAGCGACCACCCATTATGTGCAGAACTTGGATGCCGGCGGCAGATAGCACTCGGCGCGATTTCTCGATGGTTTCGTTTATGCGCTTAGCGCCAAGAGACCCTCCGGTTACCAAAAGAGTAATCGTGTCAGGGTCCAGCCCAAAGTGGAGGCGAGCAGATTCCTTGTCGGAATTCTTGACCAGCGCCTCAATTTCCTTTCGCAAGGGCATTCCAACGAAAGTCGCGTTATCGATTGGAGTCGAATTGAACGTGACACCGACAGCCTTGGCCGATTTCGCGCCAAGCTTGTTTGCCCACCCTGGAAGCGCGTTTGCTTCGTGAACCACCGAGGGAATTCCGAGGCTTTTGGCCGCCAGGTATGCGGGCGCAGAAGCATAGCCACCGAAACCAACCACGACGTCTATTTGGTTGGCTTTTAGATAGCGCTTGACTTGACCGATAGCCCGAATAAAGCGGAATGGAAAACTTATCGCGTACCAAGATGGACGGCGCGGAAACGGAAGTCTCTCAACGGTCAATAATTCATAGCCTCGCTGAGGAACAAGCGTCGATTCCAGACCTTCGCGGGTGCCCAGCGCCCACACCTGATTGCTGTCATCATCTGCGATTATGGCATCGGCCAAGGCAAGCAACGGGTTGACGTGCCCAGCTGTGCCACCGCCTGCAAGTAGAAAGCGGGTCATCGAACTCGCCTAACCTGGCGGCTCTGCGGAGCACGCCCCTGTCGAACAGCCAGCGGGTTGGCGTGGTTTTCGCGCTCAACCGCGAGCACGATTCCAATTGCACCGAGGGTTGCAATCAACGACGAACCTCCAGCGGAAATTAGCGGAAGTGGAACACCAAGCACCGGCAAAAGGCGCAACACAACTGCGATGTTGATTAGAGCCTGCACGGTTACCCAAACCATGACACCCGACACCACAAATCGGCTGAAATCATCCGAGGTGCGCTGCCAGATTCTGAAGAAAGCAAAAGCAAGTGCTACGAAAAGCGCGATAACAACTACGGCGCCGATTAGCCCCAACTCTTCGGCAATAACAGCGAAGATAAAGTCGTTCTCGACCTCCGGAATCCAAGACCACTTCATCTTCGATTCGCCTAGACCTGCACCAAAAATTCCACCGGCCGACACTGCCCACATGCCGTGCTCAGCTTGCCAGTTGTAACCACTCGGGTCGGGAGCGCTAGGGTTCATCCAGGCAGTAATTCGTCCGATGCGAGAGCCTGAACCGATGGTTAGAGCCAACGGGATTAAAACGGCTGTGCCAACACCCACCAACCGCAGCAACTTCATCGGCATGCCGGCAAGCGCTAGCAAACCCACGAACATGATCAACATGATCAACATGGTGCCCAAATCGCGACCGAAGAACACCAGCGCCATCGCAGCGGCCATCATAACTCCGGCTCGACCCCAGGTCTCTAGAAGATCGAAGTCACGGGTTTTTGCCGCTAAGAACACCGAAACGTGCAGAACCACTGCAACCTTGAGGAACTCGGATGGCTGCAACGAGATTCCAAAAATGCTAATCCAGTTGCGGTTACCGTTGATTTCAACACCGACAAAAAGCACTGCCACCTGCAGACCCATGGTGAGCATGTAGAGGAATTTGGCCCTGCCTCGCCACCAATTCAGTGGCATCAACGATGCCAGCGATAGACCGATAAGGCCGATTACAGCGAACCCAGCCTGCTTGCCGAAGATCGCGAATGAGTTGTTTGAGGCTTTCAGCGAGTCAATAGACGATGCTGAAAGAACCATTACGAGGCCAAAGGCAACTAGAAAAACAGTGATGCCCAAAAGTTGGTAGAAGTAAATCGACTGAGCTCGGAAAATTCTTCCGGCTAACTCTTCGAGCTGAGCACCCGACTGAGCCAGAGTCTTGCGCGAAGCGGGTTTTCTAGCCACGGTCTCCCCCGATCAGAGATCTAACGGCCTCAGCAAAGCGATTTCCCCGGTCTGCGTAATCCTTGAATTGATCCATCGATGCAGCTGCGGGCGCGAGCAAAACAACCTCACCAGAAGTCGCGATTCGACCTGCGGCCTGGACAGCCGCCTGCATCACGTCTGCCCCAGCATCCGCGGTGATTTCTACCACTGGAACCTGAGGAGCCTTGGCTGCCAAAGCATCTAGGACGGCGCTACGGTCAGCGCCAATCACAATCGCGGCGGCCAAGCTTGATTTGTGACGCTCAACGAGGGATGAAATGTCCACACCCTTTAGTAGCCCACCAACTATCCAGACAACTCGGTCAAAAGAGGCCAACGAGGCGTTAGCGGCGTGCGGATTGGTTGCTTTGGAGTCGTCAATCCATCGAATTCCATCGGCTTCGGCAACGAGTTCAATACGGTGAGCGTCGAGCCTAAAGGTTCTGATCGCGTCACGAATGCGGTCGGGTTCGACACCGGCCGAGCGAGCCATTGCGGTTGCCGCCGCAACGTTTGCCATGAGATGCGGGGTCATGACCCCAATTTGATTGATGTCGTCGAGTGTCGCAATTTCTAGCGCGTTGTTGGCGCGATCGTCAAGAAACGCGCGGTCACAAAGGATGTCTTCGACAAAACCGACCTGACTTCTGGTTGGAATCCCGAGTGTGAACCCAATGGCGCGAGCACCATCGACGACGTCTGCATCTTCAACCATGGACTCGGTCGATTTGTCCATCACGTTGTAGACACAGGCAGCCACGGTGTTCTCGTAGACCTTTGCTTTGGCGGCACGATACTCTTCAAAACCGCCGTGCCAGTCAAGGTGATCATCGGCAAGGTTAAGAACAGCGCTTGAGAACGGGAAAATCTGACCGAGATAGTGCAACTGAAAGCTAGACAGCTCGACTACAAGTGCATCAAAACCTTCTGGATCACGAATCGCATCCAAGATCGGCTTGCCGATGTTTCCACAGGCCTCTGCCTTGATCCCACCAGAATTTAGCATGGCGGTAAGCAGTTGCACCGTGGTCGTTTTACCGTTGGTGCCTGTGACAGTGAACCAGTGGGCCAAGCGCTCGGTCTTATCGCGAAGTCGCCAGGCTAAATCGATATCTACCCATACCTCAATCGCATTGTTTGCTGCCCAGGTCAACAACTCATGCTCAGGGCGAATGCCCGGTGAAACCACAATCAAGTCAGGCTTGAAGTCAATAACTTCTTTGGGCACTCCACGTGCCGCCTCGCCGGTTAGATGCGGCACACCGATGACATCAAGGATGTCTAACAGATCTTCCTCGGCTTTTTCTGCGACAACAAGAGTCTTTGCACCCAGTTCGGCTAGCGTGTCAGCCACTGAAAACCCTGAAACACCGAGGCCAAAAACAACGGCGCGAAGGTCGCGCCAGTTGGAATGCCAACTGGTGAGTTGATCGAGATTGCTCATGGAGTGATTAGCCGTAAATCCAGTTGATATAGAAGATGCCGATACCGGTCAAAACCGAGAGGCCACCGATGATCCAGAAACGCACAACAACTGTGATTTGAGCCCAACCCTTGAGTTCGAAGTGGTGATGTAGCGGGCTCATTAGGAAAACCCGTCGACCGGTGCCTGTTTTCCATTTAGTGATCTTGAAGAAGACACGTTGGATGATCACCGAGCCGGTGACGATGACGAATATTCCGCCAATCAGGATGAGCAGAAGTTCTGTTCGCGACAAGATTGCGAGTGAAGCCAAAGCGCCACCAAGAGCTAGTGAACCGGTGTCACCCATGAAAATTTGGGCCGGTGCTGTGTTCCACCAGAGGAATCCGGCTAGCGCACCTACCAAGGCAGAGGCCACTACCGCGAGATCGAGCGGGTCACGCACTTCGTAACACGAGGCCACATTTTCAATCACTGAGGCGCAGCTTTGGTTGAACTGCCAGAAACCGATAATCGCATAGGCACCAATCGCCATGATGCTCGAGCCAGTTGCCAATCCATCCAAGCCGTCGGCGATGTTTACGCCATTCGAAGTGCCGGCGACCAAGAAATAGATCCAGAGAACGAAAAGCCCCACGCCGATGATTGAACCAAACATCATCAAATCAATTGGCAGGTCTCTAGTGAATGAAATCTTGGTTGATGCTGGGGTCAAGTTGCGCTCGTTCGGAAACTGAAGGGCAAGCACAGCGAACACCGTTGCAACGACACCCTGGAGCGCTATCTTTGCCCAACCGGTGAGACCTAGGCTGCGTTGCTTGTGAGTCTTGATGAAGTCATCGATGAAGCCGACCAAACCCAGACCAACCAGCATGAAAAGCACTAGAAGCGCAGAAATGGTGGGTGTTTCGAAGTTAGCCAGCTTGCCGACGAAATAGCCGATGACAACGGCAACGATGATGACCACACCGCCCATGGTCGGGGTGCCGTGCTTGGTTTTGTGGCTCTGAGGGCCATCTTCACGGATGAACTGCCCCCACTTCAGGCGGCGAAAGAGCCAGATGAACCCGGGTGTGACCAGAAGGGTAAACGCCATAGCTACTGCGCCGGCGAGCAGAATCGCTCTCACGGTTTTACCTCCAATAAATCGTCTCCCAGGTGTCTGAGATTGGCTGACTTCGAGGATTTAACCAAGACGATGTCGCCAGCAATAAGCATTCCACGAACATAGGCCAAAGCCTCGGCAATCGAATCAAAATATTTCGATTCACCACCCCAAGAACCCTCTTGTTCAGCACCCATGTGAATCAGCTTTGCAGCTTGACCGACTACAACAAGTTGGTCGATGTTCAGCCTCACGACGATGCGCCCAATAGCGTCATGCTGCTCACGTGAAAATGCGCCGAGTTCGGCCATTTCGCCAAGAACCGCAATGGTTCGACGACCTGATTTTCCTAGTTGCGCCAGTGTCTGAAGAGCGGCCTTAGTTGAGTCAGGGCTCGCGTTGTAGGCGTCGTTGATGATGGAAATTCCATCCGGGCGATTAGTTAGTTGCATTCGCCATCGCTCGGCCAGCGGCATGTTCTCGAGAGCCGATTTGATTGTCTCTCGCGCTACGCCAAGTTGATCGGCCACCGCACAGGCCGCCAAAGCGTTCATTACGTGGTGTTCACCGAGAATCTGCAGCGTGATTCGTTCGGACTCGCCGGTCGGCCAATGAATATCAAAGCTGGTTCCAGAAATACTCAGCTGCAAGTCACTGGCACGGTATCCGGCATCTGGCGCGGTTCCAAACCAAACTTGTTTTGCATTGGTTGCCATGTCCCGGACATACCCGTCATCAGCATTTCCGATGAACAACCCATCCTGGGTTAGTGCAGTAGCCAATTCACCCTTGATCTTGGCGGTGCCTTCGATGCCACCAAATTCGCCCACGTGAGCAAGGCCAACCTTCAACAACACGCCTAGGTCTGGTTTGGCAATGTCTGCCAGGTAGGCGATGCTACCCGGCCCGCCAGCGCCCAACTCGACTACTAAAAACTTGGTGTCGAAATCGGTCTTGAGAATCGAGATTGGGGCACCAACCTCGTTGTTGAAAGACTCGATTGGCGCGATTGTCTGGCCCACCTGCGACAAAATTTCGCGAAGCATGTTCTTCGTCGTGGTCTTACCGTTTGAACCGGTAATTCCAATCACTTTGAGGTCACTATTTTCGCGGATTCGGGCGAGGACAAACTTGGCAAGATCGCCGAGCGCCAGAGTCACATCCGAGACGACGATCTGAGGTATTGGCGAGTCGACAATGTGGTCAACCACAGCCGCCACTGCTCCGCTCTCGAGTGCTGCGCCAACGAAAAGGTGCCCGTCGGTCACTTCGCCTGGACGAGCGAAAAACAACGCGCCATTGGCGACGAGGCGCGAATCAGTCTCGACCGAACCGGTCACCCTTAAACCTTGGGCGTCGGCCGGGCCGTGAAGCTCTCCGGCAAGTGCAGCGGATATTTCGCCTAGCGAAAGCTCAATCATGCCCAGCCATTTTCTTTTAGCGCGGCACGCGCCTCGGCGCGGGCTGAATACGGAGTTCTAACGCCTCGGATGTCTCGATAATCTTGGTGACCTGGGCCGGCCCAAAGAATTGCGTCGCCTGGCTGCGCGAGCGAGACGGCCTTACGGATAGCAGCCTCCGGAGGGCTGACCTCGTAAATCTCGAGATTTGGTCGCGCGGCAACTGCGGATTCAACCAATGCTTTTCTAATCGAGGCAGGGTCTTCGAAACGTGGGTGGTGGTCGGTGATAACTAGAACGTCGCATCCCTCAGCCGCCACTCGAGCCATATCTGGTCGCTTCGTGGCATCTCGGTCACCATCAGCGCCAAAAACCATGAAAACACGACCTTCGGTCACCTTGCGAACGGCAGCTAACGTGTTCAAAAAAGCGTCAGGGCTGTGGCCGAAGTCGACGTAAACGTCAGGGCCGGTCGCACCGGTCACGCGTTCTGTGCGACCAGGCAAGTATGCGTCAATGCCATTCAGAATTGCAGCCTGGATTTGCTCGGCAGCAAAACCCGCTTCGATCAACATCACGATTGCAAGGCCTGCGTTGGCAGCCATGTGTGCACCGAGTAAAGGCACTCGAGAGCGAATGTTTATGCCGTTTGGACCAGCCAAGACGAATGAAGTGTAGGCGGGCGTTTCAGCAGTGATTCCAACGTGCCAGTCGGCGTCGACACCGATGCGACTGGTGATAGTCACCACCGGAATTTCGCTTTGTTTGACAAAATCTTTGCCGTAAATAGTGTCGAGGCAAACGACTCCGCGCTCGGCATGTTTCTTGGTAAAAAGCGGCAACTTCGCTTCAAGATAGGCCTGCATATCTTGATAGTCGTCTAAGTGATCGTGACTCAAGTTCGTGAAACCAACCACGTCGAAGTGCATGCCGTCCACGCGCAGCTGCGATAGAGCCTGCGCGGAAACTTCAACCGCGACCGAAGTTACGCCCTTCTCGCGCATACGGGCTATGAGTGCTTGCATCTCCGGCGATTCTGGAGTGGTGAGACGGCTCACGATGATTTCGCCGGCAATGTGGCGTTCGGCAGTTGAGGTTAGGCCTGTGGTCTCCCCTAGCTGGCGAAGGATGCCTTCGAGCAGATAACTGGTCGAGGTCTTTCCATTGGTTCCGGTAGTTGCAAACAACTTCGGCATGTTTCCGGGCACATTGCCATAAACATAGGCTGCCAGGTCACCGAGATGAGCGCGAGGGTTTTCTAGCAACAAGATCGGCAATGAGCAGTTCTCAAGTAGGTCAGAACCAGCTCGATCGGTAACAATTGCAACCGCACCAAGCTCGATTGCCTTGGCAACAAAGTTTGCGCCGTGAGTCTTCTTGCCCGGCATGGCCACAAATAGGTCGCCAGGTCGCAAATCACCCGTGTTCATGCTGATGCCGGTAAGCGAAACCCCGTTGCCGTCTCCGATAACCGGAAGCTCGAACTTTGCAGCAAAGTCGCCAAGAGAAACCGGCCTAACCGATTCTGGTCTCAGGATTGGTGGGATTGATTCTTGCACCATTAGATCACTTCCACTCGGTTGCAATGTTGGCTGATTTGGTGGTCGATGGCGGCACGCGATAGGTGCGAAGCACTTGCGACATAATCGCCTTAAAAATTGGGGTTGCACCCAGCGAATTGCTAACTGTGCGCGACTTATAGGCAGTCACCGCAACCACGAACTGAGGGTCGTCGATTGGTGCCACGCCAATGAATGAAATCGCGAATAGGTTTCCGTAGCGGCCGGTGTTTGGGTCAGCAATCTGAGCCGTGCCTGTCTTTCCGCCGACTCGGTATCCCGGAACAGCAGCAGTCTTTCCGATGCCACCTTCCTCGACTACCTTCTCAAGAATATCCAGAGTCGACTTGGCCGAAGCAGCACTCACCACACGAACCGGAGCCTTGTCTTTGGTGACCTTCGTGGTCTTGCCAGTGGCATCAACACAGCCTTCGATGAGCTGTGGCTGCAAGCGCACACCCTGGTTAGCGACGGCCTGATACATCATTGCCGACTGAATTGGGCTGACCGAGATTCCCTGACCGAAGTTAGACACGTAGCGCTTAATCCGGTCGTTCTCCCAGACCGTGGTCGAGTTCAAGAGACCAGCGCTCTCGCCTGGGAATCCGGTGCCAGGCATAGAGCCAATTCCGAATCGCTTCAGATAGCTGTAGCGCGTTTGCCAGGGAACGAGGTTTCCGACTTTCATGGCTCCGGTGTTTGAAGACTCTCGCAGGATGCCCGCTACGGTCAGCTTTTCATCGGGGTGCATGTGGCTATCGGTTACTCGATAACCAGTTCCTGGAATGGTCATACCGTAGGGAGCGATGAACTGGCTCTCGGGAGTCGCCTTACCCTGATCGATCGAAATCGCGGCCGTCACCATCTTCATGGTCGAACCTGGCTCAAACGAACTTCTAAAAACTCTTGAACCGCGATTCTCCACGGATGATTTGCTCGGTTCATTTGGATCGTAACTAGGCGCATCGGCGGCAACCAAAACCTTGCCGGTCTTCACCTCGATGACCACTGCGGTCCCCCAGTCTGCACGAAGCTTTGCCACGTTTGCAGTCAGGATCTGCTGCGCAAAATACTGCAAATCGGCATTGATGGTTAGTTTGATTGTCTTGCCTGGCGTCGCTGCCTTGGTTGTAATTGCGCTCGAAGGAATCTTGATTCCATCAACACCCTTTTCGAAGGTCTCCTCGCCATCCTTGCCAGCTAGACAGGCGTTCTGAGCAACTTCGATGCCCTCGAGTGGCAAACCATCAGGGTCAAGGAACCCAAGGATGCCTCCGGCCACAGCGCCGTTTGGATAGATACGCGCCGGGCGCGGGTCGTAGAAAAGCCAAGGAATTTCAAGCTCTTTGATCTGACGATAAACCGATGCTTCGACCGCTTTGGCAACCTGCGAGTATTTTCCGGTGCCAATAAGTTTCGCCAAGACTTCTGGCTGGGTCTGCCCAACCAGCACCGCCAACTCAGTTGCCGCCTGTTCGACGCTGATCAGAACCTCTTGGTTATTCACTTTTCGAGTGAATGGCGCGACTATGTCAGGGGCCGCGTTGATGTCATATTTGAACACCGTGTGAGCCAACACAGCGCCCGTGCCATCGGTGATATCACCGCGAAGCGAGGGCAAGACTCGGGAAACCGCACGGTTCGAATAAGACTTGGCATTGATTGCCTCAGCCTGCACGATCTGAAGGTCCACTAGTCGCCCACCGAAGACAAGTGCGAGAGCGATTACAAAAATCTTGAAGGCGCGAAGTCTTCGCTTCGGGTCACCGGGCCTCAGATATGTCATCTGCCGACCTGCCTTGAACTAGTGAGTTGGTGACGCTGGGATGCCGCCACTAATAGAAACTACCGAACTAACCGTGGTTGACACGGGAGCGACATTCGGCTTCACAGCAACAAAAGCCAACGCCTGCGGAGCTGCAGCAGCAGAAGCAGTCACGGCTTCACTGGTAAGGGTTGCAGTAGGGGCTGCGATGACTGAGGTGCGAATCATGGCAGAGTTTGGAACCAAGTTGCGCGAAACGCGACCGTCGGCGGTAAGCGCTGCCTTCGGCTTGCCGAACACCTTCTGGTCAGCTAGGCGCAAAAACACAGGGTTCGCGTTAGAAATCATGCCAAGCTTTTGAGCTGCATTCGCGAGGTTTTGCTGTGAAGCGAGTGAGTCAACCTGCTGACCAAGAATCTGTGTGGTCGTGGTTAGCTCACGCTTTTCGCTCTGGAGGTGAGCCAGTTCATAGACCGAGCTCGAGGTTGCAATGTGAAGCAATAACTGAAAAATCGCAATCGCAATTGCACCCAGGGTGATGGTTGCCACGATAACTCGACTTGATGAAGAGCTGGTCAGACCTGAGAGGTTGATTGAGCGCAGGCTTGCGCGAGCCGGAAGCTGGCGGGGAGCTCTCTGTGCCTGGGTCAATCGTGCGGTGCTCATGCTGCTCTCCGGATCTTTTCGGCCGCACGTAGTCGCACTGATGCGGCTCGTGGGTTGATTGCAATTTCTTCAGCGGTAGCAGCCTCTGCGCCCTTCACCAACAGGCGAAGTACTGGGGCGTGCTCAGGAAGTTCAAATGGAAGCTCTAGTGGAGCCGAAGAGTTAGCCGCTGCGACTAGCGCATGCTTGACGATTCGGTCTTCCAATGAGTGATAAGACAAGACCACGATGCGGCCACCGACCGCTAGCGAGCGGATGGAGGCTGGCATGGTTCGCTCGAGAACCTCAAGTTCGCCGTTCACTTCGATTCGTAGCGCCTGGAAAACACGTTTGGCAGGGTGACCGCTGCTCTTACCCGGGATGAATGGAATGACCTTTGAAATCAAACCGGCAAGTTGGGTACTGGTGCTGAATGGCACTGACTTTCGAGCCTCAACGATTGCCTTGGCCACGCCCTTGGCGTAACGCTCTTCGCCGAACTCCTTGAAGATTCGGGCCAGGTCCTGCTCAGAGTATGAGTTGACGATATCGGCAGCGGTCTTGCCTTGAGTGGCATCCATTCGCATGTCCAGAGGAGCCTCGTATGAGTAGGCAAAACCTCTGTCAGCTTCATCGAGCTGCATGGATGAAACACCGAGGTCGAGAAGAATCCCGTGAACCTCATCAATTCCCAGCTCATCCAAGACATCTTCAATTTCTTCGTAGACCGCGTGCACTAGGTGAGTGCGACCACTAAAACGAGCAAGTCGCTCCCCGGCTAAGGCAAGAGCATTAGTGTCGCGGTCGATACCAACCAAAGTCAGATTAGGGAAACGCTCGAGGAAAGCCTCGCTGTGACCGCCTAGGCCTAGAGTGCCGTCCACAAACACGGCGCCTTCTAACTCGAGAGCTGGTGCAAGCAGCTCGATGGTGCGCTCTAGAGTCACCGGTGCGTGTAGTTCAGAAATCTTCTTTGACATTTGTTATCCGGAAGTTCCTGCATCTAGAACCCCATCCATTCGCTGCCAGCTTGGTTTTTAGCAGTTATGAACGGGTGGAGATCTAGCGACAGGCTAGAAGAGTCCCGGAATCACCTCCTCCGAAATGTTCGAGAAGGATGCTTCGTGGTTGTTGAGGAAGTCGTTCCAAGCCTTGGCATCCCAGATTTCAGCTCGGTTGCCGACACCGATGACGACTAGGTCTTTGTCGAGCCCGGCATATTGACGCAAGGTGGCTGGGATGGTGACGCGGCCCTGCTTGTCGGGCTGTTCGTCGGAAGCGCCTGAGAGGAAGATTCTGAGGTAGTTGCGGGCCTCCGCATTGGTCACTGGCGCCTGGCGGATTTTGTCGTTGACCAGAGCGAACTCGGCTGCGCTGAAAACAAAGAGGCAGCGATCTTGACCGCGGGTGATTACGAGACCGCCCTGTAGCTCTTCGCGGAACTTGGCCGGGAGAATGACGCGACCCTTCTCATCCAACTTTGGTGAGTGCTGCCCTAGAAGCATCGTTTCCCCCTCTCTCTACGTCGAAATTCCGCTTTACTCCACTTTACCCCACTTTCGCCCACAAATCTAATATTTTTGCCAAATATTTCGCTTCGGCGTGTCGTAATTACCAATAAATAACAGGGATATAACGAGTGGAGGGAAATGGTGCAGAATGGCGAAATTTTGGCTAGAAAAATACCCCCGAACCGAAGTTCGAGGGTCTAGGTGGAGCGTTACGAGCTACTCCCCGCGACGGCGGTTCCAGCGCTCTTCAAAAACGTTGCGACCTGGCTCACGCTTGGCCGCAGGTCCTTTTGTTTTCGCCTGAGCCTGCGGGTTCAAATTGGAGCTCGCGACTACCAGGCCAGTGAGCATCACGATAAACGCAAAAACGCCAAAAAAAGCTACCTGAATTATCACTGCAACAACTATTAGCGAGATGCCGATTAGTCCGATTGCTAACCCAAGGATGAGCCGTGCTGGGTTGACCGCACCGTTACTGCTGATTTTGTTGGCCAATGTCGGATCAGATTCATAAAAACCACGTTCGAGTTCATCAAGAAGTCGTTGTTCTCGCTCTGAAAGTGCCATGTTTTCCTCCGCCGCCATTTCTAGCCTACGCCCATTTATGTAAACGGTCGTGGCGATTAGGCTATTCCTGTGAATGAATCAGGAACCTTACTTCAGCTAATTCAGGAAAACCTGGATGACTTCTGCGAGTCACGCAGACAAGACTTTTCGAGCATCTCCCCCGACTTAGTTCCGGTGATTGATTACACCCAGAGCCTCTTGGCCGGCGGAAAGCGCTTTCGCGCTCTGTTCTGCTATTGGTCTTGGGTTGGGGCGCTTTCGACGGCACCGGTTAGTCAAAACGAAAGTGAAAGACAAGCTTCGGCAGCCGCAATGGTTGGGGTTAGCGCCGCTCTAGAGATGTTCCATGCCGCGGCATTGGTGCACGATGACCTCCTCGATCAATCCGACACTCGTCGAGGCGCACCTGCGGTTCACAAAAGGTTTGAAAAACTTCACTCCGAATCAGGATGGGCCGGAAGTGCAGAACGTTTCGGCGTGGCCGGGTCGGTTTTGGTCGGCGACTTGATGCTTGGCTGGAGCAGCGAAATCTTTGGCAACGCACTCTTGGCAGCTCCAAACTCGTCTATCGAGACGGCTTGCCGCACCGAATTCAGCAAGATGAGAGTCGAAGTTATGGCTGGGCAGTACCTAGACGTCCTGGAGGAGAACTCGGCTTCAACGCGATCGGTCGATGAGGCGTTTGGTCGCGCAAACCGGGTGATGCTTTATAAGACCGCAAAATACAGCATCGAAGCACCACTTCTGATTGGTGCCGCCTTCGCAGGCGCTGAACCTGGGCTACTGCGTGGTCTATCTGCCTTCGGAATCCCTCTCGGCATGGCATTCCAGCTGCGCGACGACATCCTTGGAGTTTTTGGAGACCCAGCGGTCACCGGAAAACCAGCCGGCGATGACCTGCGCGAAGGCAAGCGAACAGTCTTGGTTGCCCTGACCCTTCAAGGTTTGAGCCCCTCAATTGGCCGTATTTTTGAAGAGTTGCTCACCAGTCGCGAACTTGAACCAGAACAAATCGCATTCATGCAACAGACCATCACTGAGTCGGGTGCTCTGGCAAAGACAGAGCGGATGATGGAAGAGTTGGCTGACGAGAGTTTGAACGCTCTCGAGAGTCTGGATATTGACCCTCGGGCCAAAGAAAATCTCAGAGCGCTTGCCCTAAAGGTGATTAACCGCGAGGCCTAAAACCTGTTACAGCGCTTGAACCATGGCCAAGCGGCGAACTGCCGACTTGTGCCCCTTGAGCAAAAACTCCATCGGAGTACCTGGCAGTTGGTCATCGTGGGTGTAAAGCCATTCCACTGCAGCGTCAAGCGAATAGCCTGAGTCAAGCAAGACGATAATCGTGCCGTGCAAGCTAGCCAGCGGTTCGCCATCCACGATGGTTTCGGCTGGGATGCTCACCACGCCGTCGCGCTTGACGGCGACCAGGTGATGCTCTTCGATGAAGCGCCGAACGCGCCCAAGAGGCACACCCATAAGGTCGGCTGCTTCGGGAACGGTTATCCAAGATGCCACGGAGGCTAATACATCACTCACCCCTCAAGATTGCCACACCTTTGCGCCTGAGCCTAAACAAACGGCGTCTGTGGCACGATATTGACATGAAGCGATCAGTGGCAAATGTCTAATCTCATTGGCCAACTGATAGGCAACCGCTACCGAGTTGAAAGTCAGGTTGCTAGCGGCGGTATGGCTACGGTCTATCTGGCCACCGACCAGCGACTCGATCGCCAAGTGGCAATTAAGGTCATTCACCAGCACCTAGCCAACGACCCGAACTTTCAGGAAAAATTCGTCCTCGAGGCGAAAACTGCCGCCAAATTGGCTCATCCAAATCTGGTCAACGTCTTCGACCAGGGCACGGATGCCGGCACCACCTATCTCGTCATGGAGTACGTTCCCGGGATAACCTTGCGCGATGCGTTGAACGAGTATGGCCCCCTGCCGGCCGTTCGTGCTCTCGAGATGATGGCGCAGATTCTTTCCGGCTTAGCCGCCGCCCACCGAGCGGGCATTCTGCACCGAGACCTGAAACCAGACAACGTTCTTCTGGCCGATGACGGCAGAGTGAAACTCGGCGACTTTGGCTTGGCTAGAGCCATCTCAGCACACACGAGCACCGGAGATTTAGTCGGCACCATCGCCTACCTCTCCCCTGAACTCGTCACCAGAGGGCAGGCCGATGCTCGAAGTGACGTCTATGCCGCAGGAATTTTGCTCTTTGAGCTGCTCACTGGCAAGCAACCTTTTGAGGGCGAACAAGCCGTCCAGATTGCCTATCAGCATGCCAATTCAACCGTTCCGGCACCATCTGGGTTAGCCAGCGAAACACCGCAGGCTGTTGACCGGTTGGTTGCTTGGGCAACGGCCAAGCTTCCAGCTGATCGACCTGCCGACGCCGGCGAACTTCTGAGCAAGGTGAACTCGCTCACTGCAGAGCTGAAGGCTGGCAACGCAGGAAAAACCACGGTGATGGATTTTGCGGCGACCGACAACAATGCAACCCAGGTGATCAATCCACTCGAGCAAGCATCTGAAACTTTTTTTGATTCTTCGGCAACTCAGGTCCTGACACCTTTGGAGGTTGCCACGGCCGATCAACCTCTCCAAGGCTTTCAGCGACGCGTTGGTCTGCGCCTGACGATTGCCACATTGCTGGTTGTTTTGTTTGCAAGCGGGGCCGGATGGTGGTTCGGCAGCGGCCCTGGTGCTCTATCGGTAATTCCAAACCTGACCAGTCGCACGGTGGATTCTGCCGAGTCGGCCCTTGCGGCCTTGTCCCCAAAGCTGAGTTTGGTGAATGAAAACAGTTCGACGGTAACCAAGGGTTTGGTAATCAGAACCGATCCGCCTGCTGGCTCATACTTGGCCAAGGGGTCAGAACTGAAGTTGTTCATTTCACTTGGACCCAAGTTAATTGCCGCCCCCTCGCTGGTGGGTATGAATGTGGCTGAGGCAACGACAAAACTTATTGGCGCTGGTTTCAGACTTGGCCCAGTGAACTCCTGGTTCGACTCAACCCCAATCGGTCAGGTCTATGACCACCTCGGCTCGGATGGCACACCTATCCCCGAGGGCTCGGCTATAGAGCTCCAGGTCTCGCTTGGGCCTATCCCGATGGTTTCTGGCATCGATCAAGCGTTTGCCGTTACTGCCATCGAAGCAACCGGCCTGAAGATTTCGTCGATTCAACAAGAGTTCAGTGACACGGTGGCACCAGGAAAGGCCATCGGTCTTGTTCCGCAAAGCAAGCCGCTCGGAGCCGGCGGGTCGGTTCAGTTATTAGTCTCCAAGGGCCCAAACCTAGTGATTATGCCAAAGGTGGTCGGCGAGACGGTTTTGGCGGCAAAGGCCCTGCTCGAGGGCGTTGGGCTCACTGTGATTGTGAACACCGACCAGCTCCAAAGCAAGTGGGGAATCGTCAAGGTAAAGCGCAGCAGCGAGGCACCGGGCGCGAAACTGAAAGCCGGCAACTCGGTAACCATTTCAACCAGATAACTCTGTTCAATGAAAAGGGCGACCCCGATCGGGGCCGCCCTTTTTTATAAGGATTTTTAGTCGCGCTGCGACAGCTGCTCAGCAACTAGAAACGCAAGCTCGAGTGACTGCATGTGGTTTAGACGTGGGTCACAAAGCGACTCATAGCGCTCCTCGAGCGCCGCCTCGTCAATCAGGTCAGAGCCACCTAGGCACTCGGCAACGTCGTCTCCGGTGAGCTCTACGTGCACACCACCAGGGAAGGTTCCCGCAGCCTTGTGAACTTCGAAGAAGCCGCGAACCTCGTCCATGACGTCGTCAAAGCGACGAGACTTGTAGCCGTTCTTGGTGGTGATGCCGTTTCCGTGCATCGGGTCGGTGATCCAAAGCGGGTTCGCCTCAGAGTCACGAACTGCCTCAACCAGCTTCGGAAGCTCTTCGCGAATCTTGCCGGCACCCATACGAGTAATAAAGGTTAGGCGACCTGGCTCGCGGTTCGGGTCAAGCTTTTCGATGAGTTCGACCACGTCTTCAACCTGGGTGGTTGGGCCGAGCTTGACGCCGATTGGGTTGCGAACACGAGATAGGTAATCGACGTGTGCGTGATCCATCTGGCGGGTGCGTTCACCGATCCAAATGAAGTGCCCCGAGGTCAAGTATGGGTTTCCGGTGCGCGAGTCGATTCGAGTCAACGGGCGCTCGTAATCCATCAAAAGACCTTCGTGGCTGACATAGAACTCAGTGGTGCGAAGTTCGTTGAAGTCGGCGCCGCAGGCGGCCATGAACTTGATTGCTCGGTCGATTTCCTGAGCCAGCGATTGGTAACGAGCGTTAGCCGGGTTGTCAGCGAAACCGCGGTTCCATTCGTGAACCGAACGAAGGTCAGCAAAACCACCCTGGGTGAACGCACGAATCAGATTCAGCGTCGAAGCGCTGGTGTGGTAGGCCTTCAGCATGCGATTCGGGTCAGGAATTCGAGCCTCTTCGGTGAAGTCATAACCGTTGACGATGTCACCACGGTATGCAGGCAAGGTGACATCACCACGAGTCTCTGAATCGCTAGAGCGAGGCTTGGCAAACTGGCCAGCCATGCGACCCATTTTGATAACCGGCATCGATGCGCCGTAAGTCAGCACCACTGCCATCTGCAGCAACGTCTTCACGCGGTTGCGGATGCGGTCTGCGGTTGCGTCAGCAAAAGTCTCGGCACAGTCGCCGCCCTGAAGCAAGAAAGCCTTGCCCGAGGCTGCCTCGGCCAAGCGAGATCGAAGGATGTCTACTTCACCGGCAAAAACTAGCGGAGGTTGAATCGAGAGTTCAGCTCGCACAGCGGCAACCTTGTCAGCATCTGGCCAGGTTGGCTGCTGCTTAGCAGGAAGGTTCAAATAGTTGTCGAGCCCGGCGATCACTTTCGGGTCTGCATTAACTACTGGTTCATTCATTCTGATTTCCTACCTGGCTCCCCTAGCGCGCTAGACGAACTCGCTTTTCTTTAACCGACGATGCGTATGCATCCACGTATTCCTGGCCGCTCAACTGCTTCAGCTCATACATAATCTCGTCCGTGACAGCACGCAGAACGATTCGATCGCCCTCCATACCATCGAAGCGAGAAAAATCTAGAGGTTCGCCAACCACGATGCCGATGCGTCGAATCTTAGGCATTTTCTGCCCAATGGGCTGAACTTTTTCGGTGTCAATCATCGCCACTGGGATAACTGGCACCTTGGCTTCTAGAACCATGCGGGCGATGCCGGTGCGTCCGCGATAGAGCCGCCCATCTGGGCTTCGAGTGCCCTCAGGATAGATTCCGAGCACCTGCTCCTGAGCCAAGACACCCAATCCGGTGTTCAGCGATGCCTCAGATGCCTTGCCTCCGGAGCGGTCGATCGGTAGCTGCCCAGTTGCCTTGAAAAACCAGCGAGTAAGGGCACCCTTTAGGCCTTTGCCGGTGAAATATTCACTCTTCGCTAGGAATACGACTGGACGTCTGCTCATCAGCGGCAAAAAGATGGAATCCGAGAAAGAAAGATGATTGCTTGCCAAAATAGCCGCACCCGTACTCGGGATGTTTTCAATGCCTCTAACCCAAGGTCGGAACAGCACGCGAAGCAGAGGACCGAGGACGAAGGTCTTCAGAATAAAGTAAGCCACTTCGCCTCCCTCAGGTTTATTTGACTAGAAGTAATAGTTTATCGGTCGCGGAATGCGACCCGAACTAGGTCGGCGGCCCCGACGACACCGGCATCATTCACAAATTCTGCGGCCGTGATCTTGAGTTCGGGGCGGAAACCCTGAGCGGGGAGGTGCGCTCGGTAGGCCTCTCGAATTGGGTCGAGCAGCAAATCTCCGGCGGCGCTCACACCGCCACCAATCACGACAATCTCTGGGTCAAGCACGGCAACAAGGCTCGCAATAGCCTGGCCCAGCCATGACCCGAGATCGCTCAGAATGCTTAGAGCCCCAGCATCACCTTCAAGAATTGCCTTGTAAACCTCTAGACCGCTCAACTGGCCAGCCTCGGCCTCGATTTCACGCAATCGCTGGCCGGCAGGGTCACTTGAGGCAGCCAACGCCTTCGCAGCTCGCAGCAAGGCAGAACCCGATGCATAAGACTCAAGGCATCCGTGTTGGCCGCAGCCACAAAGCAAACCATTTGGCACCATCCGAAGGTGACCAAGTTCACCTGCGATTCCAAATCCACCGCGCAGCATATGCGAATCGGCAATGACAGCGCCGCCTACACCTGTTCCAATGGTCAACATGATCATGTGCTTGTAACCTCGGCCGGCACCGTATCGAAATTCAGCCCAAGCTGCGGCGTTTGCATCGTTCTCGATGATCACCGGAATGTTGAGCTTTGCCTCGAGCTTCTCTTTGAACGGTTCATTTCGCCAGCTGATATTCGGAGCATAAATAATCGTCGACTGGTCTGCATCGATAAAGCCGGCCGCGGCCACGCCGGCGCCAATAACTTCGTGACCAGCAGAAAGTCGTTCGATTAGTCCGACTACGGCATCAACCATCGCATCCGGGTCACCGGCCGGCGACGGAACCTTCTCCTCCTTGACGATTGAGCCCTGGGCGTCAACCAAAGCACCAGCGATTTTGGTTCCGCCGATGTCGATTCCGATTGCGTACATGCCATACCTCTAACTGAAAAAATCTTGCTTTCGCTAGACAAAGTTTAGCGACCCATGACCGCTAGAGTTGTGGAAACGAAGTTTGCCAAGGAGTGACAATGAAGTCTTACGACATCGCGCCATTGATTGTGTCTGCAGAAACCGAGAACATCACCGATCTGCTCGAGACTCGAGTTTCAAGGACACCAAACCTCCCTCTTTTCTCAATCGACGACGGCAAAGGCAACTGGAACGACCTCAGCGGCAAAGACTTCCGATCCAAAGTTGTTGCCCTCGCTAAGGGCCTTGTAGCGGCTGGTATTCAGCCTGGCCAGGCAGTGGCGATCATGAGCCGCACCCGATTCGAGTGGACCCTGATTGATTTCGCTATCTGGTATGCCGGAGCTGTGTCTGTGCCGATCTACGAGAGCTCGGCACCATCCCAGATGGAATGGATTCTTTCCGACTCAGACGCGGTTGCCCTATTTGTCGAAAACGACGAGCACCTCGGCCGATTCGAACAGATCAAGGCTGGCGCTCCACTAATTCGCAACGTTTGGACAATCGAATCTGATGCTATTGACCAGCTCGTGAAGGTTGGTCGTGAAGTTGGCGATGACGTAATCGAGGCCAAACGCAAGTCATCGAAACTTCGCGATCTGGCCACCATCATCTACACGTCTGGCACCACTGGTCAGCCCAAGGGTTGCGAGCTCACTCACCGTGGTTTCGTGGAGCTCAGCAAAAACGCCACCCTTGAGCTTCCTCAGGTAGTCGTCGAAGGTGCCAGCACTCTTCTATTTCTTCCACTCGCGCACGTTTTCGCTCGTTTCATCGAAGTCTTGTGTGTGCACGGCGGGGTCAAGGTTGGCCACCAACCTGATTCCAAGAACGTAGGCCCAGCGATGGTCTCGTTCCACCCAACCTTCCTTCTTGCAGTCCCACGCGTGTTTGAGAAGGTCTATAACTCCGCTGAACAAAAGGCCGAGGCCGCCGGCAAGGGCAAGATTTTCCGAACGGCCGCATACAGCGCAATCGCCTATTCACGCGCACTAGACACCCCTGAGGGCCCTAGCCTGGTTCAGAAACTGCGCCACAAACTTTTCGACGTCTTGGTTTACAAGAAACTTCGAGCCGCGATGGGTGGTCAAGTTAAGTATGCGGTTTCAGGCGGCGCTCCACTTGGAGCAAGACTGGGGCATTTCTATCGCGCCATCGGTTTGATTGTTCTCGAGGGCTATGGCCTCACGGAGACGACCGCACCTGCGATGATCGGTCGCCCCGATTCGCTAAAAATTGGCAAGGTTGGCCGCGTGCTACCGGGCACTGGCATCAAGATTGCCGACGACGGCGAAATCTGGCTTCGAGGCAATAACATCCTTCGCGGTTACTGGCGAAACCCAACCGCAACTGCAGCGGCAATGGAAGGCGAATGGTTCAAGACCGGTGACATCGGTGAGCTGGATGAGGATGGCTTCCTGAGCATCACTGGGCGCAAGAAGGAGCTTCTAGTGACCGCCGGCGGCAAGAACGTCGCACCTGCGCCCCTGGAGGACCCAATTCGCGCTGTGCCTATTGTCGGTCAAGCCGTAGTAGTTGGTGACAAGCGCCCATTCGTTGCAGCAATCATTTCGCTGGATCCTGAGATGCTACCGATCTGGCTGGCCAACAATGGCGCCGATAAAACCATGACTCTGGCACAGGCTGCGAAGTCTCCAATTGTCTTGGCTGAGATCCAAAAGGCAATCGATCGCGTGAATAAGCACTTCTCTCGCGCCGAATCAATTCGCAAGTTTGTTGTGATTGATCAGGAACTGAGTGAGGAGTCTGGCCACTTGACCCCATCATTGAAGATTAAGCGCGAAGCGGTGCTTCGTGACTTTGCGCCGGCGATTGCTGAACTATACGGTTCGGCCCCGGACACCTCAGAAATCGTCTAAATCCGAAGCTAGCGTCTAGTTAAGAAACCAGTCGGTATCGCGCAGGTTTTTCATGGCTTGCTTGCGCTCGTCACCCTCTAGTCGACCAAGGTAAACCATGCCATCCAAGTGGTCGCACTCGTGCTGAATTGCTTGCGCCATTAGGCCGCTACCTGATATTTCAACCTGATTTCCTTCAAGGTCAATGCCCGCTGCTCTAGCTGTTTCAAACCTTGGAGTTTTGTGCCAGAGGCCAGGCACCGACAGGCAGCCTTCGTCAACCAAAACCTTATCTCCACCGAGTTCGACAATCTCTGGGTTGATTAGATAGCCGACCTTGCCATCGATGTTGTAGCTGAACGCCCGGAGGCTAACGCCAATTTGAGGCGCAGCCACTCCGGCCCGACCCGGCAACTTGGTGGTGTCTAGCAAATCTTGAACCAGTGCTTCGACCTTGGCATCGATTACCTTGATTGGGTCACAAATGGTGCGCAAGACTGGGTCGCCGTAAAGGCGTATTTCACGAACCGTCATTGCTTTATAGCGGGCTGTTTAGACCGTCGACCACTAGTGCTGCTAGCTCGCGAGCTGCGTCGCGGGTTCCCTTGCGCAAATCCTTGAACTTGATCACAGACCCCGCTGCTAGCGCTGGGTCGTATGGGATGCGCACAACGTGACGAACGCGGGTCTTGAAGTGCTGCTCGATCTCGTCAAGCTTGACCAACTGAGTAGCCTGAGTTGCGGTGTTAAGAGCCACAATCGAGTTGCGAACCAAGTCACCATAACCATTAGCCTCAAGCCAGGTAAGGGTCTCAGACGCCAAACGAGCCTCGTCAACCGAGCCACCTGAAACGATAACTAGGCCGTTGGCGCGCTGAAGGGTTGGGCGCATAACCGAGTGAACGATTCCGGTGCCGCAGTCGGTTAGGACAATCGAATAGTAGCGAGCGGCCATGTCGGCGACTACGTTGTAGTCACCCTCGTCGAACGCCTCAGAGAGCATTGGGTCGCTGTCAGAAGCCAAGACATCTAGTCGAGTGACATCGCGAGAAACCATGGTTGAGAAGTCGGTGAAGCCGTCGATTGCAGCGGCACGATTAACCACATCGCGAACTGTAAATCGAGTTGACTTGCTAACACGTTCGGCAAGGGTTCCGCGGTCAGGGTTTGCGTCAATCGCGATGATGCGGTCTTCGCGAGAAAGCGACAGTGCCATTCCCAAAAGCGTGCTTACTGTGGTTTTGCCCACGCCGCCCTTGCGGGTCAGCACAGGAAGAAACTTAGCTCCGCCATCCAAGGCCGCTCCGATGCGTGCATCGATTGCCTTCTGCTCGCGAACCTTTAGCGAGTCACCAAGGTTGATGGTCTTCAGAGATAAGAAATAGAGGAAGCGGCGGAAGCCAGACTCTGGGGCTGGGCGGTTACGAGCTGAGACGTCAATGAGCCTGTCGGCAGTGAGCATCGCGGCCGGCTCTGGCTGGTCGAAGCTTTCACCGCGAAGACTGTCGCGGCGCGAATAGTTACTGCGGCGCATTGGCTCAAGTGAGGTTTCAGGCTGGGCCTGGAATCGAGGCTCTTCGGCAATGATTTCGATTGATGAGGTGCTTGGAGTCACGTCTACGGCGCCAGCATCCACGGCGATTTCCGCTAGCGAGTGGCTCTTCTCGATGGTTACATCGGTTGCCGGGCGTGGTGCAAGAAAGTCTGTCGACTCATCCTCTGGTTTCTTACCCCAAATAGCCAAACCGATCTCCTTTGTCTCGTTGCTTTGCTTGCGTAACTGAATGTTCGCAGAAACGTTTACATGCCGGTCAAGTCTACCTGACCGGCATGTAAACGACTTAGTTCTTATTCTGGGACGACGACCACAATCAGGTCACCGGCATCAACCGCTTGGGTCTTGGTAACCGCTAGTCGACGAACCACACCGGCAATATTTGAGGTGATGGTTGCTTCCATCTTCATTGCTTCGATGGTTGCAATAGGCTGACCGACCTCGACGTGTGACCCTTCCACGGTTTGCAGCGTGACGACTCCGGAGAATGGCGCTGCGACGTGACCTAGGTTGCTCGTGTCGGCTTTTTCAGCCTGAACAGTGTCAACGGCAATCTTGCGATCGCGGACGTTGATCGGGCGAAGCTGGCCGTTCAAAGTTGCCATAACGGTTCGGAAGCCCTTCGCGTCTGGGGTACCTATAGCCTCTAGGCCGACGTAAAGACGCACACCCTTGGCGATTTCAACGACGTGCTCGCGGCCCTGCTCTAGACCATAAAGGTAGTCGACTGTGTCGATCTGGTCGAGGTTTCCGTAGGTCTCCTGCGACTTCAAGAACTCTGCAGTTGGGCCAGGGAACAAGAGTCGGTTCAAGGTTGAGCGTCGAACCGCTGAGTTGTCACCTAGCAACGAAGCAAGATCTTCGGCCGAAACCGGAGTCACGCCAAACTTTGGGCTCTTTCCTTGAAGCACCTTGGTGCGGAAAGGTTCTGGCCAGCCACCAGGCAGGTCGCCGAGTTCGCCTGCCATGAAGCCAACCACCGAATCAGGGATGTCGTAGTTCTGTGGGTTCTGTGCGAAGTCTGCAGGGTCTGCATTCACGGCAACCAGGTGAAGCGCAAGGTCACCAACTACCTTGGATGACGGCGTCACCTTGGTAGGTCGACCGAGGATCTCATTTGCCGAGGCATACATGTTCTCGACCTTTTCGAACTGGTCACCTAAACCAAGAGCAATTGCTTGCTGGCGAAGGTTTGAAAGCTGTCCGCCCGGAATTTCGTGGTGGTAGACGCGACCGGTAGGGCCCGGCAGACCAGACTCAAATGGGTGGTAAACCTTGCGAACGGCTTCCCAGTATGGCTCTAGCTCGGCCACCGCAGACAACGGAATACCGCTGTCGCGCTCGGTGTGAGCTAGTGCAGCCACAAGAGCTGAAGCCGAAGGCTGGCTGGTGGTTCCGGCCATTGGAGCGCTGGCCACGTCAACCGCGTCAACGCCCGCGCCGATAGCTGCCATAAGGGTGGCCAGCTGGCCACCAGCGGTGTCGTGGGTGTGAAGGTGAACCGGCAGGTCAAAGCGCTCACGCAGTGCCCTGACGAGCTTCTCGGCCGCAGCTGGGCGCAGCAGTCCAGCCATGTCCTTGATCGCGATGATGTGCGCGCCTGCGTCGACGATCTGCTGAGCGAGGTTCAGGTAGTAGTCAAGCGTGTAGAGCTTCTCTTCTGGGTCGAGAAGGTCAGCTGTGTAGCAAAGAGCAACTTCGGCTACGGCGGTTCCAGTCTTCAACACTGCATCGATAGCAGGCTTCATTTGGTCAACGTCGTTGAGTGCGTCAAAGATGCGGAAGATGTCAACACCGGTTGACGCAGCCTCGGCAACGAATGCCTCGGTGACTTCGGTTGGGTATGGCGTGTAGCCAACGGTGTTTCGACCACGAAGCAACATTTGGATGCACAGGTTCGGCATGGCCTTGCGAAGTGAAGCCAAACGCTCCCAAGGGTCTTCACCCAAGAAACGAAGGGCAACGTCATAGGTTGCTCCGCCCCAGGCCTCAACCGAAAGTAGCTGCGGAGTGAGGCGGGAAACATAAGGCGCTACCTGGATGAGGTCACGGCCGCGAACACGAGTTGCCAGAAGCGACTGGTGAGCATCGCGGAAGGTGGTGTCGGTGACCGCAACCTGAGTCTGGGCACGAAGTGCCTTGGCAAAACCTTCAGGGCCAAGTTCCAGCAAGCGCTGGCGAGAGCCTGCTGGGGCCGCAGCGGTGATGTCGATTGCCGGCAACTTAGCCGCCGGAGTCAGCTGGTGACCACGTGGGCCGTTTGGCTGATTGACTGTCACATCGGCGAGCCAAGAAATAATCTTGGTTCCGCGGTCTTGTGAAGGCTTTGCTGTGAAAAGCTCCGGGTGCTCGTCGATAAACGAGGTGCTTAGGTCGCCGGTTGCGAAGATCTCGTCTGCAAGAACTGCCTGCAGGAACGCGATGTTGGTTGAAACTCCACGGATGCGGAACTCAGCCAAACCACGCTTGGCACGAGTCACAGCGGTCTTGAAGTCGCGACCGGTTGCAATCAACTTCACGAGCATCGAGTCGAAGTATGGGCTTACCTCTGCGCCAGTTGACACCGTTCCACCATCGAGACGAATTCCGGCACCGCCCGGTGAACGGTAAGTGGTGATCTTGCCGGTGTCAGGGCGGAAGTTGGCGGCTGGATCTTCGGTGGTGATGCGGCACTGAATCGCAAAGCCGTGCATCTGAATTTTGTCTTGGGTCAGACCAAGGTCAACCAGGCTCTCCCCCGCGGCGATTCGCATCTGGCTCTGCACGAGGTCAACATCCGAGATTTCTTCGGTGACGGTGTGCTCAACCTGGATGCGAGGGTTCATTTCAATGAACACGTGCTTGCCAGCGTTAGGGCCGACGGTGTCAATCAAAAACTCAACCGTGCCGGCATTCTGGTAGCCGATTTGAGAAGCAAAAGCAACCGCGTCGCGGTAGAGAATTTCACGAAGTTCTTCGGTGATCTTCGGGGCAGGTGCGATTTCGACGACCTTTTGGTTGCGTCGCTGAATCGAGCAGTCGCGTTCAAACAGGTGCACCACGTTGCCATGGGTATCTGCAAGAATCTGCACTTCGATGTGTCGAGGGCGCAGAACCGCCTGCTCAAGGAACACTCTTGGGTCACCGAAAGCGCTGTCTGCTTCACGAGAAGCCTCAATGAGCGCAGCTCGCAGATCCTTTGCCTCGGCAACGCGACGCATGCCGCGCCCACCACCGCCGGCAACAGCCTTGACGAAGATTGGGAAACCAATTTTCTCGGCGTGCGCGATTAGCTCATCAACATCGGCAGACTGCGGAGATGAAGCCAAAACGGGAACACCGGCGCGTATCGCAGATTCCTTCGCGGTTACCTTGTTGCCAGCCATTTCAAGCACGTCAGAACTTGGGCCGATGAAGGTGATGCCATTGGCCTTGGCCGCCTCGGCAAGATCAGGGTTTTCGGAAAGGAATCCGTAGCCCGGGTAAATCGCGTCTGCACCGCTCTCAAGAGCTACACGGATGATTTCCGAAACGTCAAGGTATGCCCGAACCGGGTGGCCGATTTCGCCAATCTGGTAGGCCTCGTCGGCCTTTAGTCGGTGGGTTGAGTTGCGGTCCTCGTAAGGAAAAACGGCAACTGTCTTTGCACCGAGTTCGTAAGCGGCTCTAAAAGCACGAACAGCAATTTCACCACGGTTAGCAACCAGAATCTTCTTGAACATTAGGTAATTCTATCGAGTAAACCACCCGCGAAACCCCAGGAAACATAGATGTAACGCGGGGTTACGAAACGATTGTCAGGTTTTGCGCAAATTGCGCGACTAGACAGCTTTACGGTTGAGGCGTCGAGCGGCTAGCTCATCCATGTCATCGACGTGGCTTTCCTTCATGTTTACCAAGCTGGCTTCGACCTCGCGAAGCACACGGCCGATTGCGATTCCGAACACACCCTGACCGCGACCAAGTAGGTCCATGACCTCATCCTGAGTGGTGCAAAGGTAGACGCGAGCGCCGTCGGACATCAGGGTGATCGACGCAAGGTCATTGATGCCGGCTGCACGAAGTTGGTCTACCGCGATACGAATCTGCTGAAGCGAGACTCCAGTGTCCAATAGTCGTTTGACCAGTTTCAAAACAAGGATGTCGCGGAATGCATATAGTCGCTGTGAGCCAGAACCGTGAGCACCACGAACACTTGGCTGAACCAAGCCGGTGCGGTCCCAGTAGTCGAGCTGACGGTAAGTAATTCCGCATGCCGTTGCAGCCGAAGTGCCTCGGTAGCCAACGTTTGGGTCATTCGATGGCAGGCCATCGGTGAACAACATGCCGCGAGAGTAGCTGGCTTCGTCGCCGTCACGAGGGGTATCCATGTCGGCTCCTTTCAGCTAAGTCCAACGTTCAAGTACAGGTTTAATTGTTGTCTCTTTTGGGCAGTTACCTAGGTTAATTTTCGGTTACGGCGTGTCGCGCCAATTGACGGGGTTTTTAGCCGTCGATTTTGCCAATTACCGAGCGAATCAGTTCGGCACGAATGCTGGCAAATTGGTTTTCAATTTCGGCAGCGTAGTGTGCGGCACGGGAGCGGTTTGCAGTGTCGTTCTTGCTAAGCACAGGCGCAACCACGCCTTCGATAATTCCGATTTCGCGATCGGTTGATGCCTTTAGTCCTCGAAGGTGACGCGGCGCAATTCCAAAGCGCTGTAGATGCACGATTGCTCGCGCTATTTCAACATCTTTGGATTCGAAAGGCTCAGCAGCAATCAAGTTGACGTCCTGTGCCTCGTTGATCAAAGAATCGGTGATGCCAGTCTCGGCGATCAATTCGATCTTGGTGAAAGCCTTGTTGCGAGCCTGTCGCAGGTGCTGCGGGTTCACCGATGCACCGCTCGGCAAACTTGGCTGCTTGCCGGCATCCAGGTCGGCCAGATAAGAGCGGATCACTTTGAGCGGCAGGTACTGGTCGCGCTGAAGCTCCAGCACGATGCGAATTCGTTCGATGTCGAGTTGAGTGAACTTGCGATAGCCCGATGCGGTTCGCTGCGGCGACACAAGACCCTGCTCTTCGAGAAAACGAAGTTTTGACGGGCTCAGGTCTTCGAAGTCTTTATTGAGTTCAGCAAGAACGTGACCAATGTTGAATAGTTTTGTTTGGCGAGCCTCGAATAGGTTCGCAGCTGTTGCAGCCGCCATTATGCCCCCTGTGGCAGGTCTAGACGCGATGCGAAAAAGGTCAAACGGAACTTGCCTATTTGAACTTCAGCGCCATCGCTGACCACAATTTGTTCGATGCGCTGGCCATCGAAGTAGGTTCCGTTTAGCGAAGCCAAATCGCGCACGGTGAACTGGATGCCATCGCGGAGGAACTCAGCGTGACGTCTAGAAACAGTGACGTCATCTAAGAAAATATCGGCATTTGGGTGACGACCAACTGAGGTCACATCCTGGTCAAGCAAAAATCTTGCACCTGCGTTGGCCCCACGCTTCACGATTAGTAGCGCGCTTCCCGAAGGCAGCGCTTCGATTGCCAGCTGTTCATCGCGGCTAAGATCTGAACCGAGTTCGGTGAGCAGGTCTTCACTGAATCGCAGAGTTGACTGAACCTCGTCTGGCGTTCCCCCGAGGCCTGACTCTGCAAAATCCATGATTCACCTGCTCCTAAATAGAGTTCTAGCCTAGTGAATCTTGACGGCTGTTTTTAACCACCTGACGCACCTGACGCAAATAAACAAAACCGGCCCACCAATAGAGCCCCACACCCCACAGAGCAAATGCCCAAGCGAGCGGCATAAGCACTGGTGACGCATCCACCCAGATCTTGGCCATCAACAACAACGGGAATGAATAAAGCAGTGCAAACGTCGCAGTTTTACCGAGGTAGTGGACGGGTAGCGGGCCGTAACCAAAGTTCGCCAAGATTACGTAGGCTACCGCGAGCATCGCGTCTCGAGCAAAAATAACGGCCACAATCCATGCCGGGATCTGCCCTACATAGGCCAAGCCGACCAAGGTCGAGAAAATGTAAAGCCTGTCAGCCGCAGGGTCGAGAAGCTGGCCAAGTCTGGTGATCTGGTTCCACTTTCGGGCGAAATAACCGTCTAGATAGTCGGTGAGGCTAGCGAGTGCGAGAGTGCAAATCGCCAAAACAAATCGTTCATTCACCAGGAGATAAAGAAACACCGGAACCAAGGCCAAACGCAGCATGCTGAGCAGGTTCGGAACAGTTAAGAACTGCTGCTTGATGCTCAGGTTCATTTGGTTGGCCATGGTGCTGATATTACGTGACTCTTTCGGTTCGCCCCGAACGTGCGCCGCTAAAGGTGACGCTCTTCAACTCCGTTGTAGACAGATAGTGGGCGAATCAAGGCGTTTGATGCAGCTTGCTCCATGATGTGGGCCGTCCAGCCGGTGATTCTTGCGGCTACGAAGATTGGAGTGAATGTGAGCGTATCAAAACCCATCAGGTGATAAGCCGGCCCGGATGGGTAATCGAGATTAGGCAGGATTCCCTTCCTGTCGGTCATGGCCGCCTCAAGACCTTCATACAACTCCAAGACATCTGGGCGGTCGTAATACTTGATTAGCTCAACCATTGCGGCACGCATGGTTGGCACTCGGGAATCCCCGCTCTTGTAGACACGGTGACCAAAGCCCATGATCTTGCGCTTCTCGGCGAGCGCCTTCTCGAGCCAACTCTCTGCTCGGGAGGCCGCGTCGGGGCCGAAACCAATCTCATTGAAGATGTGCAAAACTGCTTCGTTAGCGCCACCGTGAAGTGGGCCTTTTAGCGCTCCGACAGCGCCGGTTACCGCCGAATAAAGATCTGACAAGGTCGAAGTGATAACTCTGGCCGTAAACGTGGATGCGTTGAATGAATGCTCGGCGTAAAGAATCAGTGACACGCGGAAGGCATCCACCACCTGAGCCTCGGGAACTTCCCCGAAGGTCATCCAAAGGAAGTTTGACGAATAGTCCAGATCAGCTCGTGGGTCAATTAGCGGCAACTGGTGACGGCGTCGTTGGTCGTAGGCAACCACAGCCGGCAACTTGGCGAATAGCCGAATTGACTTGGCCAGGTTTGCCTCGGGGCTAGCGTCGTCCGCTGACGGGTCCATCGCACCAATTACGCTCACCGCAGTGCGGCACACATCCATCGGGTGCGCGGTCAGGGGAAGCTCGTCTATTACCCGCTTTACAGCAGGGTCTAGTGCTCGCATGCCTCGCTCTAGGTTTTCGAATCCGGAAAGTTCGGCTGCGTTTGGCAACTCTCCCTTCCAAAGCAACCAGGCGACTTCTTCGAAGCTCTTATTGGCGGCAAGCTCTTGTACCGGATAACCGCGATACAGCAACGAGTTGCTTTCGGGATTCACCTTTGAGATTGCCGTGTAGTCAACCGGCACTCCGGCTAGACCCTTGTAAATCTCCTGCTTGTTCTCGCTCATTTCGCTCCTTTGCGACCTAGCTATTCGAATCGATTAGTGTTCGACGTGATTGTCGAGGTTGAAATTGAAAATGCCGGAATCAAACTGGTTGTAGGCCTCATAATCGAGCAGTTCATAAAGCTCGGCGCGGGTTTGCATTTGACCGACCACATTTTGGAGTGAGCCGTCTTGAGTAAGGGCATCCAAGCCCCGCATCGCAGACCCCATTGCCAAACGCAATAGCGAGACCGGGTAAATGACGATATTGATACCGACATCAGACAACTGCTGCTTAGTGAATAACTCACTCTTGCCGAACTCGGTCATGTTGGCCAAAATCGGCACGTTGATTGCTGCTCGCATCGCCTCAAATTCGCTAAGGTCTTTCATGGCCTCAGGGAAGATCGCGTCAGCGCCTGCATCCACAAGTCGCTTGGCGCGGTCAATTGCTGCTGCCAGTGACTCAACGCCACGGATGTCGGTGCGCGCCATGATCAAAAGGTTCTCATCGCGACGGGCATCCACTGCTGAAGCGATTCGCTTCACCGCGGTGTCTTGATCGACAACGGCTTTGCCATCAAGGTGACCACACCGCTTTGGGTTTACCTGGTCCTCGATGTGAATTCCGGCCACGCCGGCATCTTCAAGGGTCTGAACAGTTCGGGCTAGGTTAAGTGGCTCGCCAAACCCGGTGTCCGCATCGACCAGAGACGGAATGTCGGTCATCCTTGCAATCTGCTGAGAACGCCCAGCCACCTCGGTCAGGGTTGTCAAGCCAATGTCTGGCAAGCCTAAATCGGCAGCCAGCACGGCTCCCGAAATGTAGACGCCGTCAAACCCCTTGGACTGGATTAGCTTTGCCGAAAGTGGATTGAAGGCTCCCGGGAACTGCATGAGGCGCCCCGATGCCAACTGCTCTCGGAAAATTCGACGTTTTTCAGCCGGAGTGGTCTTTGCGTAAAGCATTAGAAAAGACCGGCTGGGTTCTTTACCGAGGCCATTACCCCCGGCTTCGCCACGATGGTTAGCCCACCGAGTTCATCAGCGGTCAGCTCAGGAAGGCGCTGAACTAGGTCGAGGAATCGGTTTATCTCGGCCTCGTCAAGAACCGGTGCCGCCAAAGTGCGGAACTTCTGGATGTACTGTTCACGAGCGAACGGGCGAGCGCCCAGCGGGTGGGCATCGGCAACGGCAATCTCGTCGATAATCTTGCGACCATCCTTGAGAGTCACCTCGACGCGACCGCCGAACGCCTTTTCAGCCGGGTCGATTGAGTGGTAGCGACGAGTCCACTCCTTGTCTTCCAGGGTTGTGGTCTTGTGCCAAAGCTCGACCGTATCTGGTCGAGACGCGCGCTCTGGTGCGTAGCTGTCCTCGTGGTGCCAGCGACCATCTTGAAGAGCAACCGTGAAGATGTATGGAATCGAGTGGTCGAGAGTCTCACGGCTCGCGGTCGGGTCATACTTCTGAGGGTCGTTCGCACCAGAACCGATCACGTAGTGAGTGTGGTGCGATGTGTGAATCACGATCGATTCGACGTTTGCCGGGTCTGTGATTTCAGGGTGCTCAGCATTCAACTTGCGACCTAGGTCAATCAGCGCTTGCGCCTGATACTCAGCCGAGTGTTCCTTGGTATAGGTGTCGAGAATTCCGCGCTTGGCCTCCCCCGCCTCTGGCAGTGGCACCTGATAGTTAGCCGTTGCGCCATCAAGCATCCAGGCGATCACTCCATCCTCGCCCTCATAAATTGGGGTCGGGCTGGTCTCGCCGCGCATGGCCCGGTCGACTGCTTCGACAGCCATCTTGCCCGCGAAGGCTGGAGCGTGCGCCTTCCAGCTTGAGATTTCGCCCTTGCGTGATTGGCGAGTCGCGGTGGTGACGTGGAGCGCCTGACTAACCGCCTGGTAGATGGTTTCCGTTGACAGCCCGAGCATGGTTCCAATTCCGGCTGCCGCTGAAGGCCCAAGGTGGGCCACGTGGTCAATCTTGTGCTTGTGCAGACAAATCGACTTGACCAAATCAACCTGAATCTCATAACCGGTTGCGATGCCACGGATGAGTGACTTGCCGTCGACACCAACGTGCTGAGCGACAGCCAAAATAGGCGGGATGTTGTCCCCTGGGTGCGAGTAATCCGCAGCCAAGAAAGTGTCGTGGTAGTCGAGTTCGCGAACGGCAACACCGTTGGCCCAAGCAGCCCACTCCGGAGAGACGCGCAACTCTGCTGCTTCGCCGAAGACATTTGCACCCGCTCCGTTATTTGACTTCGGGTGTGCGAGCGCCTGCGTGCGGGCCGCGACCACAGGTCGACGGGTTAGAGATGCTGCTGCAACCGATGCGTTGTCAATGATTCGGTTGATGACCATCTCGGTGACCTCTGGCAGAACATCGACCGGGTCGGTCGCAACCGAGGCGATCTTCCAAGCGAGTTGATTCTCGCGGGCTAGAGGTTCTTCACTCTTGTATACGCGGACTTCGTGCAGCTTCATTGCGGCTCTTCTTTCTATTTGGATTTTCAGGCGATCGAGCTTGTGGTTCTGGTTCGAACCGTATCCAAGCTGTTTCTGAGGCTTTGTTGTAGGTGGACGTGAGTGGCGCTAGCGGCCAATTCGGCATCTCGATTGACGATTGCTTCGACGATGACCAGAGTTTCAACGGCGGCCGCGCGAAGACGATCGACATTTTGCCGAGAGAGCCTACGGATACGGGCTAGGTGCAGGTGCAACCCTTTGAGGGCACTCACCAGGTAGGCGCTGGCAATCGAGTCTTCGATGGCCCGGTCAAGTCGCTCGTTGAGCTGGTAATAAGCCTTGATGCCGTCTTCGCCGCTGCTAATCAATTTTTCAGATTCACGAAGCTCGGCCGCGATTTGGGCGAAGATTTGAGGGTTGCCACGCTGTGCCGCAAGTCGAGCTGCTTGCTGCTCTAGCGGCTGGCGAAGCTCATACAGCTCGACGATGTCATCGATTGAGACGGCGGTCACGATTAGCCCGCGACCGGCCAGCGGCTCGACTAAGCCGTCTTTTCGAAGGTGCGATAACGCCTCGCGAAGTGGCGTGCGACTAACGCCCAGGCGCGCCGCCTGCTCGACTTCGGCCAGCACGGTGCCAGGCGGAAGCGAACCCTCGACGATTTCGTCGAGCAGCGTTTGGTAGGCCTTATCGCTGGCTCTCATGGCACCTCCTAATTCGAAGTATTTCACCGCTATTGTATGCAGAGTATCTAATTTATTATCAATATTCGATAACAAATCGATAATTATGCGAATCTTTGTATACATTGGTGCTTAGGACTCAATGAGGAGATCACCAATGTCAGGTAGCTATCGCGAGGCATACGATGCCAGCACCCAGGACCCGAACGCCTTTTGGCTGAAGGCCGCTGAGGCGATTGATTGGATCAAACAGCCAACCAAAGCCTTGGACGACAACGCCGCCCCGGTGTACCGCTGGTATCCAGACGCCGAACTAAACACCTGCTACAACGCAATTGACCGCCACGTCCTTGCCGGCCGAGGTGACCAAACGGCAATCATTTACGACTCGGCCATGACTGGCACCAAAAAGTTCTACACCTATAACGAACTGCTGGAAAAGGTCTCGCATTTTGCCGGGGCACTGGCCAAACAAGGCGTTACCAAGGGTGATCGGGTCTTGATTTACATGCCCATGATCCCCGAAGCGATCTATGCGATGCTCGCCTGCTCTCGTCTAGGAGCCATCCATTCGGTGGTGTTCGGCGGCTTTGCGGCAAACGAACTAGCCGTGCGCATCGACGATGCGACTCCTAAAGTCATCGTGACTTCGTCTGGCGGCTTCGAACCAGGCCGCCATGTTGAATACTTACCAATCATCGAAAAAGCCCTAGCGATGTCGAAGGGTTCGGTAGAGACCGTAATTGTTCACGAACGCGCTGCTGTGCCTGGTTCGGTGAAAGACTTCGATGAGAAGACCGCAGTGCACTGGTTAAGCTGGAAAGAAGCAGTTGCTGCAGCCACTCCACACGCCCCAGTTCCGGTCGCAGCCCAAGATCCGCTCTACATCTTGTACACATCGGGCACCACCGGCAACCCGAAGGGCATCGTTCGCGACAATGGCGGGCACGCGGTAGCAATGGCTTGGTCCATGAAGAACGTTTACAACATTGACCCGGGCGACGTGATGTGGGCAGCTTCTGACGTTGGCTGGGTAGTTGGTCACTCATACATCGTTTACGCCCCTTTGATTGCCGGTGCAACAACCGTTCTCTATGAAGGCAAGCCGATCGGCACACCAGATGCGGGTGCATTCTGGCGCGTTGCTTCAGAGCACAGCGTGAAGGTTCTCTTCACCGCCCCAACTGCCATCCGCGCGATTCGCCGCATGGATCCGGAGCTTGCCGAGCTCTCGAAATACGACATCTCATGTTTGGAAACCCTGTTTCTTGCCGGCGAACGCCTCGACACCGAAACTTATCACTGGGCAAACGACGGGCTGCACTGCCCGGTAGTCGATAACTGGTGGCAGACCGAAACCGGTTGGCCGATCGCAGCGAACCCTCGAGGTTTGGAAGAGTTGCCGGTAAAGCCTGGCTCGCCAAGCGTGCCGGTTCCCGGTTACAACATTTCGGTAGTCGACTCCAAGGGCGCCGCGGTCAAGAATGGCAAGGATGGCAACATTGTCATCAGCCTACCCATGCCCCCGGGCACTTTGGCCGGCCTGTGGGGTCGACCTGACGGCTACGAAAAGGCATACCTAAATGTTTTCGATGGCTTCTATGCCACCGGAGACTCGGGTCGAATCGATGACGATGGCTACGTTTACGTGATGGGGCGAACCGATGACGTGATCAATGTTGCTGGGCACCGACTCTCAACCGGCCAACTTGAGGAAGCCATCGCAGGTCACGACGCCGTGGCCGAATGCGCAGTCACTGGCGTTAAGGATGAACTCAAGGGCCAGCGAGCGGTTGGCTTCATTACCTTCAAACACGGATACGAGATTGACGAGGCGAAACTTCGCAAAGAGGTTATCGAAATCGTGCGCGAGGTAGTCGGCCCGGTGGCGGCCTTCAAGGATGTGGTTATCCTCCAGCGACTACCAAAGACCCGTTCCGGCAAGGTGCTACGGAAGACCATGCGTCAGATTGTTGATGGCGACAACTACACGGTTCCGCCGACGATCGAAGATCCGACCGTGCTTGATGACTTGAAGGTTGCTCTAGCCGAGCAGTACAACCCTTCGAAATAGCCGCTGGGTCTTCCACCCAGCAAACGAAAAACCCCGCTGCCAATGAAGTCAGCGGGGTTTTCCCAATTGGTCTGCTAGGTGCGCTTGCGCTTCTCACGCACTCGCATGCCGACCTCGATCGGCGTTCCTTCGAAACCGTAAGTCTCGCGGAGGCGACGCTGAATGAAGCGACGGTAACCCGGGTCCAAGAATCCGGTGGTGAAGAGCACGAACTTTGGAGGGCGGCTGCCAGCCTGAGTTGCAAAAAGAATACGAGGCTGCTTGCCACCGCGAACTGGGTGCGGGGTCTCCATGGTCAGTTCCTGGATGAAGGCATTGAGCTTTCCGGTAGGAATGCGCTGATCCCATGAGTCCAAAGCAACCTCAAGAGCTGGAACCAGCTTCTCCAGGTGACGGCCGGTCTTAGCCGAGATGTTGACGCGTGGAGCCCAGTCGACATGCGCTAGGTCTTGTTCAATTTCGCGTTCGAGATAGCGACGACGCTCGTCGTCCAACTCATCCCACTTATTGAATGCAAGGACCAATGCTCGACCGGACTCGAGCGCCATGTCCACGATGCGGATGTCCGCTTCGCTGATTGGTTGGGTCACATCAAAGAGAACCACAGCAACTTCAGCGCGTTCTAGCGCGGCTGCGGTTCGCAGTGAAGCATAGAAATCAGCGCCTTGAGCGAGGTGCAAACGGCGACGAATACCGGCAGTGTCAACGAAACGCCAGATCTTGCCGCCAAGATCAACCTGCTCGTCGATCGGGTCGCGAGTGGTTCCGGCAAGGTCGTTAACAACCGCGCGCTCAGAACCAACGGCCTTGTTCAGAAGTGAAGATTTTCCAACGTTTGGGCGACCAATCAGAGCAACGCGACGAGGGCCGCCGAACTCTTCCTTGGCAACACCTGAAACCTTAGGCAACACCGCCATGGCAGCGTCTAGTAGATCGGCTACACCGCGTCCGTGGACGGCGGAAACCGGGTGAGGCTCCCCCAGACCCAAAGACCAAAGTGCGGCGGCTTCTGGTTCCTGACGGGCGTCGTCAATTTTGTTGGCAACCAGGATGACTGGGCGCCCCGATGCACGAAGCAACTTGACCACGCGCTCATCCGAGCCGGTAGCACCGACCATGGCGTCGACTACAAAAAGAACTGCGTCAGAAAGTTCGATAGCGATTTCAGCCTGCAGGGCAACCGACTTGTCAATGCCCTTTGCGTCTGGCTCCCAGCCTCCGGTGTCAACCAGGGTGAACTTACGCTCGTTCCACTCCGCCTTGTATGAAACGCGGTCGCGAGTCACACCAGGCTTGTCCTCGACAACGGCCTCACGGCGGCCAAGGATGCGGTTTACAAGAGCCGACTTACCTACGTTTGGTCGACCAACGATTGCCAAAACCGGCAACGCGGGAAGGTAAACCGGGCCTTCGGAGAAGTCGTGTTCGCTCTCGATGAGTTCAAAATCATCATCTTCCAGGTCATAGTCTTCAAGACCTGATCGCAGGACTCGAGCTCGATTTTCTTCTTCATCGGTGCTCATGTTTTTGAGACGCTCGATGAAGTCCTTATCGGCCGGGTCAATGGCTACGTACTCGACTTCGACTTCGTCGCCATCTAGGTCGTCGAATTCTTCTTCAATCATTTGGATTCCTTAGTAGACCCAGACTGCTCAATCAAAGAAACGACAGCGCTAACTGTCTGTTCAAAGTTGAGATCAGAAGAATCCACGAGTTGGACACC
>JAGNYY010000043.1 GCA_017984715.1 Rhodoluna sp. | reverse complement strand
ATATCTAGAGCCTTGAAGTACTCCGGAAAAATCGAAATAGCATCAATGCGCAAGATTAAGCCTCGACTACCTCTTCGAAGAGACCGCCTGGCGGGGTAATGGTTACCTCACCCTTGTCGATGTCTACCGTTGGCACGAATGCCTTGATGAATGGAAGCAAAACTTCTTCGGTCTCAGTCTTCACTGCTAGGCAGTCTTGAGCTGGCAGGTGGTCGACACGGATTACTTCACCGATTTGAACACCATCACGGATGACCTTAAGGCCGATTAGCTGGTGGTCATACCAGGCGTCTGGCTCTTCAGGAAGAATTTCTACGTCTGCGTTGACCAGCAGGATTGCCTTGATGAGAGTTTCAGCCGCATTGCGGTCATCCACGTCCTCTAGAAAGAGAACCGGCTGAGCGTTGTAGTAGCGAAGTTCCTTGACGGTTACGGTCTTGCCGAACCAAGGAGATGTGTCTGGCACCTGCAGGTCGAGGACCGCGCCAGTTTTGAACCGAGTCTCAGGACTGTCGGTATATAGTTCGAGTTTGAAAGCTCCCTTTAGGCCATGCGCTTTGACAAGGCGGCCTACTCGGAGCGTGGTCTTGCTAGAAATCGGTGTCCACCACGTCTACGCGAACCTTCTTGCCGTCGGCAAGAGCGTTTACGAGAGTGCGCAGCGCCTTAGCGGTGCGGCCGTTGCGCCCGATCACGCGGCCCAGATCGTCTGGGTGCACGTGAACCTCAAGCAAGTCTCCTCGCGAGGTTGATCGTGCAGTCACGGTTGCGTCGTCTGGATTGTCGACGATTCCCTTGACCAGGTGTTCGAGCGCAGCGGCTAGCACTTACTTAAGCTTCTTCTGCTGGAGCAGCAGCTTCTTCAGCTGCCTCTTCGACAACGGCTGCTTCTTCAGCTGCAGGGGCCTCAACGGTCTCTTCTGCTGCGTCTGCAACTGCATCTTCGATTACTGCTACTGCTTCTTCAGCTGCATCTGCAGCCTCAGCAATAACGTCCTCGGCTGCTGGGGTTTCTTCAACCTTTGGAGCAACCTTGATCTCAGCCTTTGGCACAAGAACGGTCTTCTTCTTTGAGTCGACTACGTACTCAGCCTTAGCTTCCTTCACCTGGACGGTGTTCTTAGCGTTCTTGTCACCCTTTGACTTCTGGAAGTCACCGGTGAGCTTGAGAAGAACTGCAACCTGCTCGGTTGGCTGTGCGCCAACGCCTAGCCAGTACTGAGCGCGCTCAGAGTTGATCTCGATGATTGATGGGTTCTCGGTTGGCACGTAGCGACCGATCTCCTCGATTGCGCGGCCATCACGCGCGGTGCGTGAGTCGGCTACGACGATGCGGTAGTGAGGTGCACGGATCTTGCCCATGCGCTTGAGGCGAATTTTTACAGCCACGATTGCTCCTGTTTTTCGTAATGGTGCGAACGTTCAACCGTGAGCGTGGGGGCACACTCGGTGAAAAAGCTCTAGGGGTTACCGGATGCGTTTGGTTAGAGGGTCAAACGCACGGCAACCGCTCTATTCTGCCAGAAATACCTGAGTTCCGCTACTCACAAGAGCCGTTTTCTCGATAGTTTTCGGTTAGTTGCCCAAACCGAAAGCCGAACCAGCGCCGCTTTCGGCGGATCCTGCAGGTTTACCGCCGGCTAGACGAGCTGCTTCTTCGGCGGCACGCTTGGCAGGGTTGCCAGATTTCGAGCCCTTCTTGCCCTTGTCCTTATTCTTTGACTTGGCACCGCCAAACCCTCCCATACCTGGGATGTTCGGCATGCCCGGCATCTGCGGGACTCCACCCTTTGACAGAGTCTTCATCATCTTTGCGGCCTGGTCGAAGCGGTTAACCAGCGAGTTGACATCGGTCACGGTCATTCCCGAACCCTTTGCGATGCGCATGCGGCGTGAGCCGTTGAGGATCTTCGGCTGGCGACGTTCTGCCGGGGTCATTGAACGAATGATGGCCTCGGTGCGGTCGATTTCTTTTTCATCGAAGTTCTCTAGCTGCTGGCGCATTTGACCGGCTCCAGGCAACATTGCCAGCATGCTCTTCATCGAGCCCATCTTGCGCAGTTGCTGCATCTGGTCGAGGAAGTCTTCGAGAGTGAAGGAGTCCTTAGCGAGCTTCTCTGCCATCGCACGAGCTTCGGTCTCATCAAACTGACGCTGGGTCTGTTCGATCAGCGTAAGAATGTCACCCATGTCGAGGATGCGACTTGCCATGCGGTCTGGGTAGAACGGCTCGAAGGCATCCATGCCCTCACCATTTGAAGCGAAGATGATTGGCTTGCCAGTGACCGAGGCGACCGAAAGGGCGGCACCACCGCGGGCATCGCCGTCGAGCTTGGTTAGCACCGAACCGGTGATTCCAACGCCCTCGTCGAAGGCCTTTGCCACGTTTACGGCATCCTGGCCCACCATCGAGTCGATGACGAAGAGCACTTCATCCGGGTTGACTGCATCGCGAATGTCTTTCGCCTGTTTCATCAACTCTTCATCGATGCCGAGGCGGCCGGCGGTGTCAACAATGACCACGCTGAACATCTTCTGCTCGGCGTGCTTGATTGAATCCTTGGCAACCTTGACCGGGTTTCCGACCCCGTTTCCTGGCTCAGGAGCGAAGACCTGAACGCCAACACGCTCACCAACCACCTGAAGCTGGTTTACCGCATTCGGGCGCTGAAGGTCAGCGGCAACAAGCAACGGGGTGTGGCCTTGGTCTTTCAGCCACTTCGAAAGTTTTCCGGCGAGCGTGGTCTTACCCGAGCCCTGCAAACCGGCAAGCATGATGACGGTAGGTGGCTTTTTGGCAAAGTTCAGTTTGTGCTGTTCGCCACCAAGGATGGTGACCAGCTCTTCGTTCACGATCTGAACAACCTGCTGGGCCGGGTTTAGAGCTTTTGAGACCTCGTCGCCAAGTGCACGCTCACGCACTGCACCGGTGAAGTTCTTGACCACGTCGAGGGCGACGTCGGCCTCGAGTAGCGCACGTCGAATCTCGCGAAGGGTTGCATCGATGTCAGCCGGGCTTAGTTTGCCCTTGCTGCGAAGATTCTTGAACGTTTCGACTAAACGGTCTGAAAGATTGCCAAACATCCTGGATGCTCCTAACTCACGAGTCCGCGTGCGAACTCGGTTGCGTCAAAGAACGCAAAATCATTGATACCTTCGCCGACACCAACCAGTTTGACCGGGATTCCCAGTTCACGCTGAATCGAATAGACGATTCCACCCTTGGCTGTGCCATCAAGCTTGGTTAGAACGACGCCGGTTACGTTTGCAATCTCGGCGAAAGCCTTGGCCTGCGACATGCCGTTTTGACCGGTTGTGGCGTCGAGAACTAGCAAAACCTCACTGATTTTGGCTTGCTTCTCAACCACACGACGAATTTTGTCCAGCTCGCCCATGAGGTCGGTTTTGTTCTGAAGGCGGCCAGCGGTGTCGATGATCAAGATGTCGGCATCAGCCTTGATTGCCGCTTCAACCGATTCAAAAGCGACCGATGCTGGGTCCTGCCCCTCGGCTTTTGGTCGAATCAACGTTGCACCGGCGCGGTCGGCCCAGGTCGCAACCTGCTCGACAGCGGCAGCGCGGAATGTGTCGGCGGCCCCGATAAAGACCTTCCACTCCCCCTCGCCCAGCCAGTTTGCCAGCTTGCCGATGGTTGTGGTTTTGCCTACGCCATTCACGCCAACTACCAAGAACACGTATGGGAGTTTGCCGTCGCTGAGGTTGAGCGACTTGTCTTCGCGCTCTAGGTTCTCGGCAATGACCGCGGCAAGGATGTCTTTGAGCTCTTGCTCAGATGTTGCACCAGACTTTTTGGCACGGTCTTTGACCGCTTCAACAATCGCCATGGATGCGTCAATACCGAAGTCTGCCTGAATCAGGATGTCTTCGAGTTCATCCAGATTCTCGGGGTTGAACTTGACGCGGCTAAACAGTGACCGAATGCCCTTTTTGGCGCTGCGCTTTGGAAGTTCAACGGCAACCAGCTCAGGCTCCGGCGTTGGCTCGGGTTCCGGCGTTGTCTCAGGCTGCGGCTCAGGCTCCGGGGTTGATTCCAGTTCTATTTGAGACGGAATGGATTCCGCGGCGACATATGCGGCCTCAGCCGCATCGGCGACAAGGGATTCATTTGTCTCAATGACAACTGGGGTTTCAAACTCAGGCGCCTCAACCTCGGCCCCACGCTTCTTCTTCCAGAACAGGAATCCGGCCATCGCTAACCCTTGTCCAACAAGCGCTGACCGACAACGGCTGAAACGCCATCCTGGCGCATTGAAACTCCATAGAGCGCGTCAGCGATCTCCATGGTGCGCTTTTGGTGGGTGATGATAATCAGCTGCGAGCTTGAGCGCAGGTCTTCAAAGATCTTCAGCAGGCGGCCAAGGTTCGCGTCATCGAGGGCAGCCTCAACTTCATCCATTACGTAGAAAGGCGAAGGGCGCGCCTTGAAGATCGCAACCATAAGTGCGACGGCTGCGAGCGAACGCTCACCACCCGAAAGCAATGAGAGGCGTTCGATGCGCTTACCTGCCGGCTTCACGGTGACCTCTAGGCCGGTGGTGAGCATGTCATCCGGGTTGGTCAAGAAAATCGAACCGGTGCCACCTGGGAACAATGTTGGGAACACGGTTTCAAAGGCCTTGCGAGTGTCTTCGAATGCATCCGCAAAGATGGTCTGCATCTTGGTGTCGAGCTCGTCGATGATCTGCAGCAGGTCTTTGCGGGTTTGCGTGAGGTCGGCAAGCTGCTCGGTTAGGAACTTGTGGCGCTGCTCGAGTGCCGCGAACTCTTCGAGAGCAAGCGGGTTTACCTTGCCCAAGCGTTCGAACAGGCGCTCTGACTCGCGAAGACGCTTGGTCTGCTCCTCGCGGTTGAATTCTTCATCTGGGGCATACTCGGCAAGCAAAATGTCTTGCTCAAGACCGAGCTCGTCGTTCGCGCGAGAAACCAAATTCGCGAGGTTGAGTCGTTTCTCGTGGTTGTTCATTTCAAAGTCGTGAACGCTCTGGGTGAGGCTGGCGAGCTTCATTTGAATGTCCGCAGTTTCACCGCGGAGTCGAACCAGCTCTTGATTCTGATGAGCACGCGCGGCTTCGAGCTCGTGGAGTCGAACCTTGGCTTGCGAAGCGCTCTCGGCAACTGCGTTCATCAAAATCGGCAGCGCTTCGAGCACGCGACGTGCGCTAGCAAGCTGTTTTGCCTGCGCGGCGGCGGCGACTCGAGCCTTCTCGATTGCTTCCTGAGCCTCTGCGATTTGCTCGCGAAGCCCCTTGGCGCGTTCGGCCTCGACACGAACTCTCTCGACGGCGGCCCCTAGGTCGACACGGAGTTCCAGTTCGCGCTGACGCTCTTGCTCGAGATTCTCGCTCAACGTTTGGCGGTTAGCCAGGTCAAGCGCTGGTCGTTCTTGCGATGCGAATTTGTCGTGCGCGGCGACCGCTTCGGCGAGCGCCTCTTCAGCTACGGCAATAGATGCAACAGCCTGCTCGGCAACTCGAGAAAGACGCTCAACTTCGGCGTCAGAGGCTTCGACCTGAACCCTTAGACGCCCCAACTTTTCTGCGTTAGCTGCCAGGGTTGCGTCGTGCTCGTTTAAGGCGGCAAGCGCAGCCTTGGCCGAATTCTTGGCCGCCTCTTCGGTCGAGCGAGCCTGAGCAAGGTCTCCCTTTAGGTCGTCGATTTGCTTCGATACCTTGGCCAGCTTGGCTTCCGCCCCGTCGCGCTCAGCTACAAGTTCGAGCTTCGACGGCTTGTTGGCCGAGCCACCACGGATGATCGACTCGGTTAGCACGTCACCATCGAGGGTGATTAAGACCAGCTTCAAGGCAGTCTTATCGGCCTTGTATAGAGTGCGCGCCGATTCAAGGTCATCAACGATCACGACATCGGCTAGCAAGGCTAGAACTCCGGAAGGAGCCTCAACTACCTCGGCTGCTGGTCGAGCACCGGTGACAGACGGCAGTGAACCGGCCTTACCCTTGGCGTCTACATCGGCAACGATTAGCTCAACTCGGCCGCCGTCGGCCTTCTTGAGGTGCTCGATGGCTGCGAGGCCGTCTTCACGGGAATCCGCTACCAGTGCATCTGCCAATGTTCCAAGA
>JAGNYY010000042.1 GCA_017984715.1 Rhodoluna sp. | reverse complement strand
TCGCTGACTGAGAAGTCGCTCAATTCGCCTCCAAAACTCTGGCCACCACAATCCATCAAATGCGCCGTTTATCATTGAGGGGTGACTGTAATCAAGGATACCGCCGACCTCGGACAAGATTCGCAAACCCAAAGCTCTTCGAAGCGGGTTTTGCTGGCCGCTCCGCGCGGCTATTGCGCAGGTGTCGACCGCGCCGTGATTGCCGTCGAGAAGGCGCTAGATCACTACGGTTCACCGGTTTACGTCCGCAAGCAAATCGTGCACAACAAGCACGTCGTTTCTTCGCTCGAAAAGCGCGGAGCAATCTTCGTCGAAGAAGTCGATGAGGTCCCAACCGGTTCGGTTCTGGTGTTCTCTGCTCACGGTGTTTCACCGGCAGTTGTTGCAGCCGCCGAGGCCCGCGGCCTGAACACCATCGATGCCACCTGCCCACTGGTAACCAAGGTTCACCGCGAGGTCCAGCGATTCGCATCTGAAGACTATGACATCCTTCTAATCGGTCACGAAGGTCATGAAGAAGTTGAAGGCACCGCGGGCGAGGCCCCAGAAATCGTTCAGATTATTGACAAGGATGACTCGATCGCCAGCGCACGCGTTCGCGACCCAAAGAAGTTGATTTGGCTTTCACAGACCACTCTCTCGGTTGACGAAACCATGGAAACCGTGGTCAAGTTGCGCCAGAAGTTCCCAGATCTTCAGAACCCACCGAGCGATGACATTTGCTACGCCACCCAGAACCGCCAGGTTGCCATCAAAAAGGTTGGCGCTGCATCAGACCTCGTAATCGTTGTCGGCTCGGCCAACTCGTCAAACACTGTTCGCTTGGTTGAGGTTGCCCTAGAGGCGGGCGCGAAGGCCTCATACCGCGTCGATTTTGCTTCTGAAATCAAGGATGAATGGTTCGAGGGTGTCGAAACCGTTGGCGTTTCATCAGGCGCTTCGGTTCCTGAGGAACTTGTCGATGAAGTTTTGGTTTACCTGGCTGAGCGCGGCTACGGAGACGTCCGCACAGTGCAGACCGCCGAAGAAGACATCCAGTTCTCATTGCCGCCTGAGCTTCGCAAAGAGCTAAAGGCCGCCGGAACAGACATCGACAACAAGGTCAAGCGCGGCTAGTTCAACAGGGTCTAGTTCAAGCGCCCTTGAAGGTTGTTTCCTTGACTAGGGCACCGGTGCGATCGAAGGTCTTCCAGACGCCTACCTGCACTTCTCGGTCAAATGCCCCCGAGCGCATGAGTGAGCCATCCTTGCGATAGAACTCCCAGTATCCGTGCATTTTGCCGTCGAGATAATCACCCTTAAAGCGAGGAAGCCCGTTGTCATACAACGGACTTCCAGCGCTCATAAGAGAAACTCTAGGGGATTAACCCTGAGACTTGCCTGCTGAGCCAAGCTCCTTGGCGGCCTCAACTACGCGAGCGGCCATGCCGGCCTCGCCTAGCTTGCCCCATGCGCGTGGGTCGTAGTGCTTCTTGTTGCCGACTTCGCCGTCAACCTTTAGAACGCCATCGTAGTTAGCCAACATGTGGCCAGCGATTGGGCGGGTGAACGCATACTGAAGGTCGGTGTCGATGTTCATCTTGATGACACCGTGTGAAACAGCCAGTGCGATTTCTTCAGGGGTTGAGCCTGAACCGCCGTGGAACACTAGGTCGAAAGGCTTGTCCTTGCCATACTTGGCACCAACGGCAGCCTGGATGTCGCCAAGCAACTCTGGGCGAAGCTTCACGTTGCCTGGCTTGTAGACGCCGTGCACGTTGCCGAAGGTTAGAGCAACCATGTAGCGGCCGTTCTCGCCAAGGCCTAGAGCCTCAGCAGTTAGCAAACCGTCTTCAGGGGTGGTGTAAAGGTGCTCGCCCATGCCGCCCTCGACGCCGTCTTCTTCGCCGCCAACAACGCCAACCTCGATCTCAAGGACAGCGCCGATGTTCTTGGTCAGTGCAAGCATTTCCTTTGCGATGGTTAGGTTCTCGCCCATAGGAACAGCCGAGCCATCCCACATGTGTGAGTTGAATAGTGGGTCCTGACCAGCCTTCACGCGGTCCTGTGAGATTGCGATTAGTGGGCGAACGAAGTCGTCAAGCTGGTGCTTTGCGCAGTGATCGGTGTGCAGGGCGATGGTGATGCCGTAGTTCTTAGCTGCCTCGCGTGCGAATGCTGCCATTGCTGCCGCGCCTGATGCCATCTTCTTAATGGTTGGGCCTGACCAGTAGTCGCCGCCACCGGTGGTGACCTGGATGATGCCGTCTGAGCCTGCTTCGGCAAGACCAGCAAGTGCCGCGTTTAGGGTCTGTGAGCTAGAAACGTTGATGGCTGGGTAAGCAAAGCCACCCTTCTTGGCGCGATCAAGCATTTCTAGGTATTGGTCTGGTGATGCTACAGGCATAGCTGAACTCCTAAGTTCTACATGGGGTGAACGACGTCTTCGGCGGCTTAATAAGATGTTAGCAAGGATGCAGGTTTGTCTGCCTCAGGAAAGTAGTCATGCCGCTAACAAATGCGCACCAGTCAACCAGGGATATTCTTGCGGCCACGGTCGCCGCTGCAGCTGCCGCTTGGCCTCATGTTGGTTCGGGTGACAAACTAGCCGTCGATGGCGCAGCCGTTGACGCAATGCGCGCATCGCTTTCCGCTGCCCAATTCGGTGGCGTGGTCATCATTGGCGAGGGTGAAAAAGACGAAGCGCCAATGTTGTTCAACGGCGAGGTGGTTGGCCACCCGGATGTTGTCGCGCTTTCAATCGATTGGGACATTGCAGTTGACCCAGTGGATGGCACAAGGTTGGCCGCCGAAGGCATCCCGGGCGCAGTTGCCGTAATGGCTGCGGCTGAACGCGGTGCGATGCTCGAATCGAGCGAGGTTTACATGATGAAGAAGATCGTGAGCGGGCCGGCCGGCAGGGGAGTGCTCGACATCGACGCCACGCCTGCAGAAAACATCGCGGCGCTCGCCGAGGTGCTTGGCAAGCCGGTTCACGAGGTGCGCGTGGCCGTAATCAACAAAGCCAGAAACTTTGAACTAATCGCACAGGTTCAAGACACCGGCGCTGAATGGGTGCGTTTTGACGAGGGAGACATTGCGATGGCGGTTGCCGCGGCAACCCCGGGCAGCGGAGTCGATCTTTTGCTGGGCGTCGGAGGTTCACCGGAGGGTGTGGTGGCTGCTGTAGCCGTGCAGGTTCTCGGTGGGTTCATGCAGACCCGCTTTGCTCCCCAAGATTCTGAACAAATCGCGCGTGGTTTGGCCGCCGGCTATGACCTAGAGGCCAAGTTTGAACTCGATGACCTAGTTTCAGGTGACCGATTTGTGTTTGTTCTAACCGGTATCACGGATGGAGTCTTGGCGCGGGGTGTTCTTCAATCAGAGGCCGGTTTCGAGATGGAGACATTTATTCTCGACAGTGCGTTGCCTGAACCGGTTGTCATCACTCACTTATTGCCTGCCGCATAAATGCAAAAACCCCGACCAGTGGCCGGGGTTTTCAACTTCTGCGTGACTAGCCCTTGGCAGGCTCTTCCAGAAGTGCGTTGCGATCTGGCGAGTCGGTGATGATCGACTCAGGTAGGTGGTCGACGCTGGTAAGGCCCGAGGTTGGCTGAGTTACAGCAACTGCGCCCCACTGAACCGCTGTGCCAACGCCAAGAGGAACATCAAAACCGACACCGTATGCGTCTTCAGAGACAGGGTTGGTGACAGCTGCCGATAGGAAGCCAGCAAGAGTTGCATCGCCGGCGCCAACGGTGTTGATCACGTGCACCGGAGGTGTGCGAGCGTGCCACGCGCCATCAGCTGTGACGGCAACCATTCCGTCTGCACCGAGGCTGGCAAGAACACACTTGACTCCGTGCGCACAAACTTCACGTGCTGCATCGATCACGTCTCCGAGAGTGTGCAATGTGCGACCAACAGCTGAGGCAAGCTCTTCTGCGTTTGGCTTCATGACGGTTGCAGCGCCTCTGCGAGCCCAGTACTGCAGCGGTTCGCCTGAGGTGTCTAGCGCGACGCGAACGCCCAAAGCCTTCATGCGGTCAAAGATTGGCTGTAGGTCTACGAAGGTTCCGGTCGACTTGTAAACCGGAAGCGCGCCGGCGATTACGAGCCACTTCGCGCCGCTCTCTACAACGGTCTTTTCGGTCAGGGCAACAACGGCGGCCCAGTCTTCTTCTGACAGCGGGCGAGGTGCTTCGTTGACCTTGGTGGTAGCGCCATTGTGAATCACCATGGTGGTCGAAACACGAAGGGTGCCTTCGATCCAAAGTGGAACAAGTGAGTCGGCATAGCCGGTGCGGTTTAGGACTCCAGGGTCAGCGTTTCCGATTGGAACTACGCCGGGTGCGTTGATGCCAACTAGGCCCAAACCCTTGGTTACGTTGATGCCTTTGCCGGCAAGTTCTTCTGCGACACCATCCGCGCGGTTAACGCCACCCTCAATTAGGTTGCTCACGTAGTAGGTGCGGTCAAGCGTAGGTGCTGGTGTCAGGGTGACAACTGCCGCCCCGGCTGAAATTCCAGACATGCTTACTCCTCGAATGCTTTGTAGATTCCCGAAATCGATTGAAAATCGGCTTACTTCAGGCTGCAAACGTCATTGTCGAGCGCTTCCAAAAAGTATAGCGAAATAAGAAACTATTTCTCGATTTGAGGGGCTTCGGTCAGCTCGCTCGCGGTCAACTGGACAGGCGCAATCTCGAGCTCTTTAGGCGCTGAGATCTCCTCGGTTCCGAGGGCGTTCTCGTCGAGGTCGTTTAGCTTGCGAGCGGTCACCAGCATTCGCCCCTCGAGGCTCGAAACGAACTGGTTGTAGTCCTTTACTGTGCTCGTGATTGAGCGGCCAAGTTTGTCGGCGTGCTCGGCAACCTTGCCCACGCGCTCATAGAGCTCTTTGCCGAGTTTGATCATGTTGCGAACCGATGACTCATCGGCGTTTTGGCGCCAGATGAAGTTAATGGTCTTGAGCACCGAAAACAAGCTGACCGGTGAGGCTAGGGCCACATTCTTTTTGAATGCATATTCAAGCAGTGCCGGGTCGGCATCCAGAGCCGCCGAGAGCAACGATTCGCTTGGGATGAACGCGATCACGAAATCTGGGCTCGCGTTTAGGCCAGACCAATATGCCTTTGTGCCGAGCGCATCGATGTGCGCCTTGACTGCCTTGACGTGCTCGGCGATTAGACGAACCCGGCGCGCGGCTTCTTCGCCGGTGGCAAGCTCCGAAATGGCAGATGCCTCTTGATAGGCGCTGAACGGAACCTTGGAGTCGATGGCAAGCGATTTACCGCCGGGCAGGTTGATGACCATATCTGCGCGACCGGCACCGGCATTGGTGCTGATGGTGGCTTGTTCATCGAAATCGGCGTGCTTGATCAAGCCCGCAAGTTCGACCAGCTTGCGAAGTTGGGCCTCGCCCCAGACTCCTCGAACGTTATTAGAGGTGAGTGCTTGAGATAGCGCTTGGGTTTGCTTGCGAAGCTGCTCATCGGATTCAATAGCCGACTTCAGCTGCTGCTGGATGGAACCAAACTGCTCGGTTCTTTCTTTTTCAAGTGCGGTTACGGTGAGCTGCATCTGTTCCAGGTGAACCTTGACCGGAGCCAGCGCTTGCAGGAGTTTGTTTTCCTCGCGATCGCGTTCATCGCGCTCACGTTTTTCGGCGGCGTTTTGAACAAGCTGACCATTTAGACCGGCGATGGTTGCCTCGGCGGCAGCCAGCTTCACTCGCAACTCTTGGCTCTCATCGGGCAGGTTGGAGGCAGTGCTCTTGCGAGCGGCAATCAGCCAACCAATCAGTGCGCCAACAATAAGACCAACGCCGAGAAAAATAAAAGAATCCATGTGCCGAGTATTTCATCTGACTCAGACATTTATTGGAGGGTAAACTCACCAGCAATGAGCAATTCACGACCAATCCGGGCAGACATCCAGGCATTACGTGCCTTGGCCGTGCTGATGGTCGTGTTATTTCATCTTTGGCCGAATCGGCTTTCCGGTGGCTTTGCCGGTGTTGACGTGTTTTTCGTCATCTCAGGCTTTTTGATCTCGAAAGCTCTGTTTCGAGAACTTGCCGATAGCGGCAGAATCGCGATTGTCAGGTTCTGGGCAAGGCGAATCCGGCGGTTGCTGCCGGCTGCCCTTTTGGTGATTGCCGTCACTGCACTGGTTTCGTTTCTCGCCGTCCCGGTGTT
>JAGNYY010000041.1 GCA_017984715.1 Rhodoluna sp. | reverse complement strand
ATCGCTGTTGGTCTCGATTACCTCAGCCTTGAACGCGCCGCTGGCAGCCTATCGGGCGGTGAGGCGCAGCGCATCCGCCTAGCGACCCAGATTGGTTCAGGCCTTACCGGCGTGCTCTACGTTCTAGATGAGCCGAGCATCGGTTTGCACCAGCGCGATAATCGTCGTCTGATTGACACCCTGATCAAGTTGCGCGACCTAGGCAACACCCTGATTGTTGTTGAGCACGACGAAGACACCATCAAGGCATCCGACTGGGTCGTCGACATCGGCCCCGGAGCCGGAGTAAACGGTGGCGAGGTGGTGCACAGCGGAACCTACGCTGAGTTGCTCAAGAACCAGAAGTCGCTTACCGGCGCGTTCATGTCTGGTCGCGAGAAAATCGAGACCCCGAAGAAGCGACGCGCTATCGACCCGGCCCGGAAACTTAAGGTCGTTGGCGCACGCGAGAACAACCTAAAGAACGTAGACGTCGAGTTCCCGCTGGGCACACTGACTGCAGTCACTGGCGTTTCGGGCTCGGGCAAGTCATCGCTGGTTAATGACGTGTTGTATGAGGTTCTCGCCAACGCGCTAAACAACGCCAAGGGTGTTGCAGGTAAGCACACCCGCATCGAGGGCCTCGATCAGCTCGACAAGGTCGTGCATGTTGACCAGAACCCGATTGGCCGAACTCCTCGATCGAACCCGGCGACCTACACCGGAGTTTTCGATCACATTCGCAAGCTATTCACCGAGACTTCCGAAGCCAAGGCTCGTGGTTACCAACAGGGTCGCTTCTCGTTCAATGTCAAGGGTGGCCGATGCGAGTCATGCAGCGGTGATGGAACCCTGCGCATCGAAATGAACTTCCTGCCAGATGTTTACGTGGCCTGCGAGGTTTGCCACGGCGCTAGATATAACCGCGAGACGCTTCAGGTTCTCTACAAGGGGAAGAACATCGCCGAAGTTCTGGAGATGCCAATCGCCGAAGCAGCCGAGTTCTTTGCACCAATCACAGCCATCGCGCGCTACCTGCAGACCCTGGTCGAGGTAGGCCTAGGTTATGTTCGCCTCGGTCAGTCGGCAACCACGCTATCGGGTGGTGAGGCTCAACGAGTCAAACTAGCCACCGAACTTCAACGCCGCTCTAACGGCCGAAGCATTTATGTCTTGGATGAGCCGACCACCGGCCTTCACTTCGAAGACGTTCGGAAGTTGCTTCTAGTCCTCAACGGGCTGGTCGAAAAGGGCAACACCGTGTTGGTCATCGAGCACAACCTCGACGTCATCAAGTGTGCCGACTGGATTATCGACATGGGCCCTGAAGGTGGCTCACGAGGTGGCGAGGTTGTTGCGATTGGCACACCTGAGCAGGTTGCCAAGAATGCCAAGAGCTTCACCGGCGGGTTCCTCAAGGAAATGCTCTAAGCAATGGCCAACGAACTCTCGTTCAGGCCAAAGACGGGGGAGATCCCGACTGATCCGGGGGTTTACCGGTGGCTCGATGCTGCCGGTCGAGTGCTTTACGTTGGCAAGGCCAAGAACCTACGAGCCCGGCTTAGCAACTACTTTGGCCCGCTCGATAGCCTTCATGAACGCACGCGCCGAATGGTTACCTCGGCGGCCGACGTTCAATGGACAATCGTAAAAACCGAATATGAAGCACTTCAGCTCGAGTTCACCTGGATCAAAGAATTTGACCCACCGTTCAATGTGCGTTTCAAAGACGACAAGTCATACCCATACTTGGCGGTTTCGACCGGTGAGGCGTTTCCCAGAGCATTCATCACGCGCAATCGAGAGATGAAGGGGGTCAAATACTTCGGCCCATACACGCAGGGTTGGGCAGTGCGTGAAACTCTGGACACGCTGTTCAAGGTTTATCCGGTGCGCAGTTGCAGCAAGGGAGTTTTCAACCGCGCGCAATCAAGCGGTCGAGCCTGCCTGCTGGGCGACATTGGCAAGTGCGCTGCCCCATGTGTTGGCCGGGTCGACAGCACCGCCCACAAAAAGATTGCTGCCGACTTCGTCGACTTCATGGGCGGTGGCGATACCAAGCACGTTGAGGTTCTGCGCAAGCGCATGTACGACGCAAGCGAAGCGCAACAATACGAACTGGCTGGAGCACTGCGCGACGATGTCGACGCACTTGAGCGAGTGCTAGAGAAAAGCACCGTCGTTTTCAGCGACCAAACCGATGCCGACCTATTCGGCATTGCCGATGACGAACTTGCGGCAGCGGTATCCCAGTTCATTGTTCGCGGTGGCCGCATCCGAGGTGTTCGCGGCTGGGTTGTCGACAAAGAACTCGAACGAGACCTGCCTGAGCTTGTTGAATACGTTCTCCAAAACGTCTACGCGCCAATTGACGGAGCCGAACCACAAGAGGTTCCGCGCGAAGTGTTGGTTCCAGTGATTCCAAACGACTCGAAGGAACTCGGTCGTTGGCTTTCAGAACTGAAGGGCACCAAGGTAGACCTTCGAGTGGCACAGCGCGGTGACAAGGCTGCATTGGCTGCCACAGCTCTGACTAACGCCAAGCACGCTCTGATGCTCTACAAGACCCGTCGCAGCGCCGACTTCACCGCTCGCGCGGATGCACTTGCCGGCATTCAACGTGCCTTGAATCTCAAGGAAGCACCCCTGCGAATCGAATGTTTCGACGTTTCGCACCTTGGAGGCACCGGAGTGGTCGCGTCGATGGTGGTCTTTGAAGATGGTCTGCCAAAGAAAGATCACTATCGTCGGTTTAGCATCGAGGAAACCACGGATGACACCGATTCGATCTATCAGGTGCTCACCCGTCGCCTCAAGTACTTGAAGGAACCGAGCGCCGATGAGGCCTCGGCAACCGCCGAAACGAACGCAAAGTTTGCCTATCGGCCATCGCTGCTAATCGTCGACGGGGGATTACCACAGGTAAATGCGGCGGCTCGAGCGGTAAAGGATTCCGGTGTCGAGGGTTTGCACGTGGTTGGTCTTGCCAAACGCCTCGAAGAGGTCTGGGTGCCGGGTGATGAGTTCCCTGTAATCCTGCCTCGTGCTACTGACGAGCTGTTCCTTCTGCAGCGCATCCGCGATGAGGCTCACCGCTTCGCCATTACCTATCAGCGTCAAAAACGATCCTCAAGCATCGCCAGCACATTGAGCGAAATACAGGGTCTCGGTGAAAAACGCGTGAACGCGCTGCTCAAGCATTTTGGCTCGGCAAAACGCCTCAAAATAGCAACGGCAGACGAGATTTCCTCGGTCGCCGGCATCGGGCCAATCCTTGCCCAGCAGATTGTTCACGCCCTCGAAACTTAAACTGTTTCCTCGGCGTGTCGCAAGGCACTAGACTCTTGCTTGCTCCCGAGAAATAGCGGGACACGCCGAGATGAACATGTCGAAAGGGGACGGCGCTTGAACATCGAAAAAAAGCACGAACTCTTGATTGTCACCGGCATGTCCGGAGCCGGTAGATCTACAGTCGGTAACGCCCTAGAAGACCTTGGGTGGTATGTCGTTGACAACCTTCCGCCGCAAATGCTCGGCCCAGTTGCCGACCTTTTCACTCAAGCGAAAACCCCGCTTCCTCGCCTCGCAGTCGTAATCGATGTGCGCGGCGGCGAATTCTTCGCCGAACTTGAGCAGAGCATGGCAGCCATCCGTGAACGTGACTTGAACCTGCGAGTGCTATTTCTTGAGGCCACAGACCCTGCGCTGGTGAAGCGCTTTGAGTCGGTTCGACGCCCGCACCCTTTGCAGGGCAACGGAACCATCCTTGACGGAATTGGTGCCGAACGAAACATGCTGCTCAGCCTTCGCGAATCTGCAGACGTCATCATCGACACCAGCGACCTGAACATTCATCAGCTTTCCAACAAGATCTCCGACGGCTTCTCAATCGAGAACGCTCGTCGCCTGCAAGTGACGGTGATGAGCTTTGGCTTCAAGTATGGGTTGCCTTCTGATGCAGATCAGGTGGCCGATGCGCGATTCTTGCCGAATCCTTTCTGGCAAGAAAATCTTCGCCCGTTCACCGGCGAAGACGCCGCGGTCAGCGATTATGTGCTCGAGCAAGAGGGTGCCGAAGAATTCGTTACCAACTACATCGCCGCTTTGAAGCCGGTTCTCGCCGGCTATCTGCGCGAGAACAAGCGTTATGCAACCATCGCAGTGGGTTGCACGGGAGGCAAGCACCGTTCGGTTGCGGTTAGCCGCCGAATTGCCGCAGAACTAGAAAAACTAACCGACGTAGCAGTCAACATCAAACACCGCGATTTAGGCAAGGAGTAATGCGATGGCGCTTACTGCAGATGTAAAAGACGAGTTGGCCCGAATCGAGGTCACCAAGAGCTCGGTTCGAGTCGCTGAACTGTCAACCATTTTGCGATTCAGCGGGGGATTGCACCTAATCTCGGGACGCATCGCGATCGAGGTTGAGCTTGACACCGCACAGTTGGCCCGTCGCGTTCGCAAAGATCTAGCCGAGCTATTCGGCATTGAGAGCGATTTGGCAATCATTTCACCGAGTGGAATTCGCCGCACCAGCCGCTATCAAGTTCGCGTGGTCAAGCAGGGAGACGTGCTCGCTCGTCAAACAGGCTTACTTGACAGCCGTGGTCGCCCGGTTCGCGGGCTTCCAGCCACCTTGGTCTCTGGTTCCATCGAAGAGGCACAGGCCGTTTGGCGTGGAGCATTCTTGGCTCATGGCTCGTTAACCGACCCTGGCCGCTCAGCCGCACTGGAAATCACAGCTCCTGGCAACGAAGCCGCAATGGCCCTGGTCGGTGTCGCCCGTCGTCTCGGCGTGATTGCCAAGGCTCGCGAAGTTCGTGGTGTCTACCGTGTTGTCATCCGCGAGGGTGAAGCAATCGCAACCATGCTCACTCAGATTGGTGCCCACACCCAGGTGCTGCGGTGGGAAGAGATGCGACTGCGTCGCGAGGTGCGGGCAACCGCTAACCGTCTCGCGAACTTTGACGACGCCAACCTTCGACGTTCGGCCCAGGCTGCCGTAGCCGCGGGCGCCCGCGTCGAACGAGCTCTCGAACTGCTGGGCCCTGGCATTCCAGAGCACCTGCGCTACGCCGGCGAACTCCGCCTAAAGCACAAGCAGGCCAGCCTCGATGAACTTGGTCACCTTTCCGACCCGCCAATGACCAAGGATGCGATCGCAGGTCGAATCCGCCGTTTGTTGGCAATGGCCGACAAGCATGCAGCCGATAATGGGCTTCCAGCAACCGATGCATTCATCCCTGATGACTTAGAGGAATAACGGAATAATCCGCCTCGATTCCCAACTGAAACCTGTAACAGCTAACAAGGAGCAAAAATGAGCAAGTACGTCCTTCCAGAACTTACCTACGACTACGCAGCCCTAGAGCCAAGCATCTCTGCTCGCATCATGGAACTGCACCACTCAAAGCACCACGCCGCTTACGTTGCCGGCGCAAACGCAACCCTTGATTTGCTTGAAGAAGCACGTGCCAAGAACGACTTCACCTGGGTCAACAAATTGCAGAAGGACCTTGCCTTCCACCTTGGCGGCCACGTCAATCACTCAATCTTCTGGAACAACCTTGCTCCGGCAAACAGCGACCGCCCATCTGGCGAACTAGCGGCTGCAATCAACGAGTTCTTTGGTTCATTCGAGGCATTCCAGGCCCACTTCAACGCGAGCGCCATGGGCATCCAAGGTTCAGGCTGGAGCTTCTTGGCTTGGGATTCACTTGGCAAGCGACTAATCATTGAGCAGCTTTATGACCAGCAGGGCAACATCGTTGCCGGCAGCGTTCCATTGCTAATGCTCGACATGTGGGAGCACGCTTTCTACCTTGACTACGTCAACGTAAAGGGCGACTACGTGAAGGCGTTCTGGAACATCATCAACTGGGCAGATGTTGAGGCGCGTTTCGCTGCGGCTCGCGCGTAATCGCTTCCATTCCTGCTAGTCTGGGACTAGTTTTTCCACCCAACGGCGCGTGGTGAATCACCAAACAAATCAAACCAAAATCACGCGCCTTTTTTGGGGCGCCTAAACCATTTGGAGAACTAAGTGGCTATTCGTGTTGGCATTAACGGTTTCGGCCGTATTGGACGTAACTATCTTCGCGCCGCTCTTGCAAAGGGCACCGAGCTTGAGATCGTTGCAGTAAACGACCTAAGTGACCCAAAGTCACTTGCTCACCTTCTAAAGTACGACTCAGTAACCGGTCG
>JAGNYY010000040.1 GCA_017984715.1 Rhodoluna sp. | reverse complement strand
GAAAGCCAGCGGCGCAACTGGTCGTAGACCAAGGCAGAGCGAAGGTGCCCGACGTGCGGCAGGCCCTGAACGGTTGGGCCGCAAAGGTAAATGCCGACCTTGCCGGCGATGATAGGTTCGAAGACTCGCACCGCTTGGGCGCGTGAATCAAACAGGCTTAGGCTCACGGTGCAAGCCTACCTTCAGCACTTGTTGGCGCCTCGGATTTGGCGAGCAGCGCTGTTGCTACGGCGGCCACACCCTCAGTGTTGCCAAGGAACCCGAGACCGTCAGTGGTTGTTGCCCCAAGCGACACCGGCGCACCAAGAATTGCCTGAAGCGCTTCCTCGACAGCAAGTCGATGTGGCGCCACCTTTGGGCGGTTGCCGATGATCTGAACCGAAACATTCTCGACGCGGTATCCGGCGTTTGAAATCAACTCAAGTGCACCCTCGAGGAATACCTTGCCATTGGCGCCAGAGAACTCAGGGCGGTCTACGCCAAAGTTTGAACCGATGTCGCCCAGACCGGCCGCTGCCAGCAACGCATCAACAATTGCGTGGCTAACCGCATCGCCGTCGGAGTGTCCATCGAGACCGCGCTCCCCCGACCAAATAATGGTTCCCAAATACAGGGGCTTGTCAGAGTCTTCGGTGAATCTATGAACGTCGGTTCCAATGCCGGTTCTAAACCCAGCAGGTTGGCCTCCGAAGCGCAGTTCAGCCGCAGCTAGATCTGCCGGTGTGGTGATCTTGAATGCGCGCTCGTCGCCATCCACGGCAATAATTCGATGCCCTGCGGCCTGCATAAGTGCTGCATCATCGGTGAACTCGGCCTCTGCCGAAGCATAGGCTGCTCGAAGTTCATGGGCCACGAAACCCTGAGGAGTCTGCGCCGAACGCAAGACCTCGCGATCAACAGTTTCAAGAATGGTGTCGCCATCGATTCGCTTGATGGTGTCGACCACTCGCATGACTGGCAAGGATGAGGTGCCGGTTGCTCGAACCGAGGTGGCTACGGCTGCGAAAAGTGAGGTTGGCGTTAGCGCACGAGCTGCGTCGTGAACCAACACAATTTGTGATTCATCGTTCAACTCGGCTAGAGCGTTGGCAATGGACCCCTGTCGAGTCTCGCCGCCAAGCACCACCTCGAAGGCAATAGGCAGGTCACCGATTAGCTCAGCGCCAATCTGTGCGGCTTCAACAAGGTGAGAATCGGGTACGGCAATAATCAGCTGTGCCAAATCTGGCAAAGCAATGATTGATTCGATTGCGTGGGTTAGCAGTGGGCGACCAACCAGGTCGACAAATGCCTTTGGTTTTCCGGCGCCTAAACGCTGCCCTTGGCCCGCGGCAACCACTACCAACGCGATGTCGCGCTTGGTCATGAGACCTGCCTTAGTGGGTTTGGGTTATGAAGCCAATACGGTGTCGAGTTCGGCTGACGCCTTCTCTTCGTCGGTCTTGCGAGCAAGAGCCAACTCTGAAACCAAGATCTGACGAGCCTTGGCTAGCATGCGCTTTTCGCCGGCTGAAAGGCCGCGGTCTTGGTCGCGACGCCACAGGTCACGAACCACCTCAGAAACCTTAACAACATCGCCAGAAGCAAGCTTCTCGAGGTTTGCCTTGTAACGGCGTGACCAGTTGGTTGGCTCTTCGGTGAATTCGGCACGTAGGACGCCGAAAACCTGCTCAACACCCTTTTTGTCGATAACGTCGCGAACGCCGACCATTTCGACATTGGCGGCTGGAACCCAAATGGTCAGCTCGCCCTGTGCAACCTTTAGCTGCAAGTATTTTTGAGTTTCACCGCGAAGTGTGCGGTCGGCAACCTCGATGATTTGTGCTGCACCGTGGTGGGGATAAACGACTGTTTCGCCGACTTCAAACTTCATGTGGCTAATTCCCTTCAGAAACAACCATTTTACCACACTTTGAGGGGTTTATAAAGGGGTAAACTAGAGGGGCTGTTTAGCCACCGGAGGAAAAATGAACATCCGCAAAATTGCAACCGTAGCCATCGCCGCAACACTAATGCTCGGCACTGCCGGTTGCACATTTGTCAGCCCAATCGCCTCACGCATCGAATATGCTCCAAGCGATGGCAGCCAGGTCACCCTGAAGAACGTCGATGCTCGAAACTTCATCTATTTGAGCGACGGCGAAGGGCACTTTGCCTTGATCGGCTCTCTAGTGAACCGCGGCCTCACTTCAACCAGCGTCAAACTTCAGTACACCGACGCAACCACCAGCGAGAAGAAAGAGGCGTTCTTCACCCTTCTTCCATCGCAGAAGCTTGACTTTGGTTACAACGGAGCCACTGCACTTGACTTCGACCTTGGCGGCAAGCCGGGTGCGGTCGTAACCGTATTCGTGGTTGCCGATGGTGAGGCAGGTCAGGGCATGAACGTGCCAGTTCTAGATGGCACTCTTCCTGAGTATGCCGAGCTGTACAAGGGCATCGGAGCAACCATGCCTGCGGTCACCGAAGCGCCGGCTGAAGAGCCAGTTGCTGAGGAATCACACTAAGACTCAAACAGAAAAAGACCACCCTTCGGGGTGGTCTTTTTTGTTATCCCGCCTAAACGTCTGGGCGGAAACTTTGGTTAGACCTCGAATTTGTAACCGAGACCACGAACAGTCATCAGGTGCACTGGGCGCGCTGGGTCGTCTTCAATCTTCGAGCGGATCCGCTTGATGTGGACATCGAGCGTCTTGGTGTCGCCATAGTAGTTTGAGCCCCAGACTCGGTCGATTATTTGACCGCGGGTTAGCACTCGGTTCACGTTCTCGAGCAGGAGTTCAAGCAACTCGAACTCCTTCAACGGCATCGAAACTTTGTTGCCGTTGACGGTAACGATATGACGTTCAACATCCATCTGCACGGGTCCTGCGGTTAGCAGACCGCTAACCGGGGCAGCAGGCTCGATGTTGCGACGCAGAATCGCCTTCATACGAGCTAGAAGCTCACGGGTCGAATATGGCTTGGTGACATAGTCGTCAGCGCCGATTTCAAGACCAACCACCTTGTCAATTTCTGAATCTTTGGCTGTCAGCATGATGATCGGAACCTGCGAAGTGGTGCGGATGTTGCGGCAAACTTCGTTGCCGCTCATCCCAGGAAGCATTAGGTCCAGAAGGATGATGTCTGCGCCGAATTCGGCATAGGCACTGAGCGCTTTCAAACCATCTTCGGCCTCGATGACGTCATAGCCTTCTTTTTGCAGGAGGTAAACCAATGGCTCGCGCAGTGACTGCTCATCTTCTACGACTAGAACTTTTGTCATTCGTCATCCTCATCTTCTGTTGGAACCGACGCGACTGGCAGTCGCAGTGTAAAAGTTGAACCGAAACCAGGCTTTGAAAAAACCTGGACATCTCCGAGGTGCGAAGCTGCCACATGCTTCACGATTGAAAGACCTAAACCTGTGCCACCGGTTTGGCGTGAACGCGAGGCGTCGGCGCGATAAAAGCGTTCAAAAACGCGCTCTTGCTGCTCGGGGGTCATACCGATTCCGTTGTCGGTGACCGCAATCGCCGCTACTCCATGCTTCTTTCGAAGCCCGACGCCAACCTGTTTGCCTTCATCCGAATAGGTGATGGCATTTTCAATCAAGTTCTTCACTGCCATGGTCAGCATTTCCTGATCACCCAAAACATGGATTCCAGCTGGCGCATCCGCGCTAATCCTTATGTTGCGGCGCTCGGCGAGCACTGAGTTGCGCTCGATTGCCTCCTGGATGACCTCGCGAAGTTCTAGGACTTGGGCATTTTTGATGACATCGGTGCTTTGCAGCCTGGAGAGTTGAATGATTTCTTGCACCAGGTTGGTAAGGCGCTTAGATTCCTTGATCAGATCCTTGGAGAACTTCTGGACCATTTTTGGGTCGTCTGCCGCATCGACCAACGCCTCTGAAAGAAGACTGATTGCGCCAATCGGGGTTTTCAATTCATGCGAAATATTGGCAACAAAGTCTCGACGAGTTTCTTCGAGTCGCTTGGCTTCTGTTTCATCTTCAACGGTTAGCAAAACGTTTCCCTCGTCGAGATGAACCGCACGGGCGCTCACCCAAACTGTTTCACTTTGCAACCCGGTCGATAGTTCAAATTCAGCCTCACAAGGGCCATCTGCGACTCTGGCAGCATTGACTAGATCAACGAGCGAATCATGAGCCAGCAATCGGCTTTGAATCAAGCCCAAAGCTTGAGCATTTTTAGTCGAACGCACCACGGTGTTGGAACCGTTGAGAAGAATTCCGGCTGAGGCAAGCACGTCTAGCAAGTCCGAAGCGCTGTCAGATGGTTGCGCGTTTGAGTCGGATTCACGTTTGTCTCGGCGCACCTCGCGCAATAGAGCCCAAGCGATTAGAGCGCCAGCGACGAAGCTAACCAGAACGGTTAGAACGAGACTTAGCGTGGTGTTCACATTCTTAACACTAAGCGATTGCCCGCCGTCACCTCTTGCCTAAATTGCTGCAATTACCGCCACGTTCAAGGGTTGTTTGACAGTTGTTCACCTAAAAGTGAAAAGGTTCTAAGGAAGGCAGCCGACAGAGGAATAGGTACACGCATGCGCGAAGTATTTCAGTCACAACTAACCGAGGTGCAGACGCGTCTCGTCGAGATGGCAGAAGACACCGTTCGAATCATCGAGAAAGCAACCAAGGCATTCGGCAACTCAGATGTTGCACTAGCCGACGAGGCAATCGCCATCTCCGACGCAACCTCGAACAAGGCTCTTGCCCTAGATGAGCTTGTGATCAAGGTGCTGGCTCGCCAGTCACCGGTTGCCCGCGACCTGCGCATCCTGGTTTCAGCCCTTCGCATTTCGGCTTCGCTTGAGCGCATGGGAGCACTTGCCGGGCACATTGCAGCCATCGCCCGCTACCGCTTCCCAGGAGCTGCCGTGCCGGCTTCGCTAAAGACCACTTTCGATGAAATGGGCACACTTGACGTCAAGCTTGCCAAGCAGGTCGTTGAACTTCTGAAGAACACCAGCGTCGACTTCGCCCGCCAGATTCAGGCCGAAGATGCCCGCGTGGATGAACTTCACCGCCACGTCTTCGATGTCGTGCTTGGCGAAGACTGGAAAGAAAACGCCATGTTCACCGTTGATGTCACCCTGGCCAGCCGCTACCACGAGCGCTTCGCAGACCACGTTGTCGACATCTCATCGAAGGTTAGCTACCTAACCACCGGCGACTGGGCAGACGTCGAATAACCACTAGATTTCGAACAAAGAAAAAGCCTCCCAACCGGGAGGCTTTTTCACTTAAGGAATGATTACTTCTTGGCACCCTGTGCAGCAACGGCTGCGGCACCCGCGGCAGCAGCCTCAGGGTCAAGGTATTCGCCGCCTGGAACAACCGGCTTGAAGTTTTCGTCCAACTTATAAACCAATGGAATACCGGTTGGAATGTTTAGCTCGGCGATGTCTTCATCCGAGACGCCGTCCAAGTGCTTGACCAGCGCGCGCAGCGAGTTGCCGTGAGCGGTGACCAAAACGGTCTTACCCGACTTCAGGTCAGGCTGAATGTCTGAAAGCCAGAATGGCAGCATGCGCTCGAGCACATCCTTTAGGCATTCGGTCTTTGGCACGTTGCCGTTTAGGTCGGCATAGCGGTCGTCGTGCGCCTGAGAATACTGGTCGTTGTCATCGATCGGCGGTGGTGGCACGTCGAAGCTGCGGCGCCAGGTCTGGAACATCTCCGGGCCATACTCGGCCAGGGTCTGAGCCTTGTCCTTGCCCTGAAGTGCGCCATAGTGACGCTCGTTGAGGCGCCAGTCGCGCTTCACGTCGATCCAGCTGCGCTCGGCAGCGTTAAGGGCGATGTGCGCGGTGTTGATGGCGCGCTTTAGGCGAGATGTGTAAAGCAAGTCTGGCTTGAGGCCTGATTCGGCAAGCAGCTCGCCTGCACGGTGCGCCTCGGCGCGACCCTGCTCGCTTAGGTCAACGTCTACCCAGCCAGTGAAAAGGTTCTTCTGGTTCCAGTCACTGTTGCCGTGACGAAGCAGAATCAATGTGTATTTTGCGGTCATGGGGTCAAGTTTACTTTGCCTGCGCGGGCGGCATCCCTGATTCTTGCCGTAATTTGTAATGGTGGCAGTAAAGAAGCCGGTGGGCACAGTGACCCGAGGCACAACGAATCCGAATCGACTCAGGCGCGTCGACCGCTACATTGCCGCGCTCCCGGTGTTGCGCCGAACCGAC
>JAGNYY010000039.1 GCA_017984715.1 Rhodoluna sp. | reverse complement strand
TGGATCTTCTCTAGGAATTCGAAGCTGTACATGTCGAGCACCTCTGGCTCGTAGTACTCCTTCTCGACTAGGAAGTCGAGACGTTCCTTTAGGTTGTGGAAGAACACGGTGTTCATGTTCACGTGCTCAAGGAAGTACTGGCGCGCAGCCATCTTGTCCTTGTCGAACTGAATCTTGCCCTCGTCGTTGTAGAGGTTCAGCATCGCGTTGAGCTCGTGGTAGCCCAGGGTCGAAGCCTGAGTCTTTTCCATCAGTGTTGATTCCATAGTGTCTCCATTTTGTTGTGCACGACTTCTACGTCGTAAGGGGTTCCCAGCAACTCGAACCGGTGGATGAGTGGGACCTGGCATTTCATCGCCACGATCTCGCCTGCCCGACAGTATTTGTCGCCGAAGTTGGTGTTACCCGCAGCTATGACCCCGCGGATGAAATCTCTATTTTGTTGCTGGTTGAGGAAGCGAATGACCTGTTTTGGAACACTGGTTGCATCGTCTCCTCCCCCGTAGGTTGGAACGATTAGAACATAAGGTTCAGACATCATCAGAGGAGGATCCGATGCCATTACCGGGATTCTGTGGTGCGTAACGCCTAGTTTGTCGACGAAGCGTTTGGTGTTCTCAGAGACATTCGAAAAATAAGCTAGTTCGAACATCCGAGGGGGTCTTTAGGCTGCGGCTAGCTTGGCGATCATGTCAGGGCGGAAGCCTGACCAGTGGTCGTCGCCAGCGATTACAACTGGAGCTGCTTGGTAACCGAGAGCCTTGACTAGCTCTAGTGCGGTTTCGTCCTGGCTCATGTCAACCACGTTGTACTCGACGTCGTTGCGGTCTAGGAACTTCTTGGTGCTGTCGCACTGGACGCATGAAGGAAGGGTGTAAACGGTAACTGTCATGGTGTTTCTCCTCTGTTTTTGCCAATTTTCACGAAAACTTGAAAGTTCGCGATTTCCCCGATTTTTGGCTTATCTAGTTCAGATGTCAAGAGTAAGCCCTAGATGTAGTGCTTCGCAAATAAGTTATGGCGTGTCGCGCAAAGATTAATTAAAACTTTCCGTTCTCCGCAAATTCATGAAAATAACTCCGCGTGGCGCACGGGAATCCGGTCAAAATGGGTGAAAACTGGAGGACCAAATCGCGGGACAGGAGATCTTTCTGCGAAATTTCTTCGAAAGTCGCGTCGGCCTAGGGCTACCGCGAACCAAAAAGCTAGTCTTGCAGAATGACTAACGGCGCGACCACCACTGGAAACCTGGGCGAATTCAACTTCACCCTCTCCAAGAACGAGCGCGCGGCTCTAAAAAACCAAAAAGGCCAAGTAATTTGGCTAACCGGCCTTTCGGGCTCGGGCAAATCCACAATTGCCAACGCGCTTGAACAAAGACTGGCACAGCACAGCATTCACACCTACATCCTGGATGGTGACGCCCTTCGCAAGGGCCTGTCGGCGGGCCTCAGCTTCACCCCCGAAGACCGTGCCGAAAACGTTCGACGCGTCGCCGAAGTTGCTCGATTGATGGTTGATGCTGGCCTCGTGGTCATCGTGGCACTGGTCAGCCCGTTTGCCGTTGACCGCGACTTGGCTCGTGGACGCTTTGAACCAGGTGAGTTTTCCGAGGTTTGGGTTCGCACTCCTGCAGAAGTTTGCGCGGCGCGCGACCCGAAAGGCCTATATAAGAAGGCCGCCACGGGTGAGATCAAGAATATGACCGGAGTCGGTCAACAGTATGAGGCACCGGAACACGCAGAACTTGTGCTGGATGGCACCGCCCCAATTGAAGCCAACGTCGACCGTTTGCTAGCCAAGAACTTTGGTCATCTGGCCTGGCGAGACCGCCCGCTAGAAGAAACGCTTGAATACATGCTTTAGAGGCTGAGGAATCAGCTTCCCCCACCGACGCAGCTTATTTAGCTCACCGGTGCGCTCATCCAAAAGTTCTAGGGCTGCCGTCAGCACGCCAACCACCTCATCCATGGCCAATGGAGCTTCGAGTGACACGCTCGGTTTGAGCGGGTTTTCGAACAGGGATGCCTGGTTCGCAAAGAACGTTGCTCGAACCCACTCGTTGCTTTCGGCATAGTGATTAGCAAAGCTCTCAATGGTTTTCTGGTCGGCAACCAGCCCCTTGCCTGGCACGTGGCGCTCGAGGCGATCAAAGAAAGCCATCGAGGCCAACGACTTGCCGCTTTCTTTGCTGGTGCGGTTGACCTGATTCAAGATCTGAAGTGCACCGAGTGAAAGGTTCACGTTTCGCTTGGCGTCGCTGTTGAGATTTAGGCCGTTCTGGCGAATTCGGGTCGCCGTGAAAAAGTCATCAATGAGCGCACTGGGCTTTGCTCCCTCTGGATAGAGGCGAACGTTCAGGCTCTCGATGCCAAAAACCTCTTGCCACATCTCAAGGCTTGCTTTGAAACCAAGGATCTGCGAGACCCGCGGGTGGTTTGGCTCGAAGAAACTCTCGTCGACGAAGACACCCTTTTTAATGGCCATCGAGTGGTGGCTGAGAGCGATGCGAATCGGTTCGCGAAGATAAACCAAAACCTCGAACTCCTTTAGGCCCACAGATTCAAGGCTTGCCTTGAGCAGCTGAATGTCTTCAAGAGTGGTCAGGCGTGACTGAAGGTGTTCGCTCGAGATGAGCACCTGGTTCGCAGCCGAAGCGCCTCTTAATTCGGTCTGGAAATTGCCAAGAGTTTTGCGGCGGAACGCATCCAAGTCGCCTTGGTTCTTAATACCTTCAGCCTTGAGGAGGCCATCCGGGCGAAACGAACTGAAGCTAGCCATCGCCAGATAGAAGTTGTTGCCGGGGTGCAATGAGGTCGGAATCAGGGTTCCCTGAGCCAGAAGGGCAGCTCGATTGGCCTTGAGCAACTGCTGCACGGAAGTGGTTCCGGTCTTCTCGAGGCCGATGTGCAGGATGGTTTTCATGAGGTTATTTTGAAGCCGCGTCGACGACGTTCTTGACCAGCATTGCGCGGGTCATCGGGCCGACTCCACCCGGGTTAGGCGACAACCAGCCGGCGATTTCGGCGACTCGAGGGTCTATGTCTCCAACCAAAGTTGCCTTGCCCTCTGCGCCTTCGACGCGAGTGATGCCCACGTCTAGAACCGCAGCACCTGGCTTGATCCATTCAGGCTGCACGAAGTGAGCAACACCGAGTGCGCCAATCACGATGTCGGCGCGCTTCACAGCGGCCTCTAGATCGCGTGAGGCAGAGTGCAAAAGCGTGACGGTTGAGTCGATGCCCTTGCGGGTCATCAGGAGGCCTAGGGGGCGACCAACGGTCACACCGCGGCCAATGATGGCAACCTCGGCGCCCTTCATTGGCACGTCATAGCGCGAGAGCAGCTCGACAATGCCTGCCGGTGTGCATGGCAGCGGTGAGGTTAGTTCGCCAGAGACTCCGAGCACCAAGCGACCAAGGTTGGTCGGGTGCAGCCCGTCGGCATCCTTGTCTGGGTCGATCAGCTCAAGCATCTCGTTGGTGTCGATGCCAAATGGCAACGGCAACTGAACGATGTAACCGGTCACATCCTTGGCCGAATTCAAATCACGGATGGCTGCGCGAACGTCGGCCGAAGAAGCGGTCTGCGGAAGATCGATGCGAATCGAGTGAATGCCAACTTCGGCACAGTCACGGTGTTTGCCGGCAACGTACGAGTGTGACCCCGGGTCGTCACCGACGAGAAGAGTGCCTAGGCCAGGCGTGATGCCTTTTTGCTTGAGATGAATGACGCGTTCGGCAAGTTCAGCCTTGATCGCCTTGGCAGTGGCAAGACCGTCCAGCTTGATCGCGGTCATAGAACTACCAGTTCTCGAGGCCGCTGTATAGCGGGAATGCCTCGGTCAACTTGGTGGTGCGGGCACGAAGTGCTGCGATGTCTGGGTTTGGCACCAAAACACCCGCGATGATCTCGGCGACCTCGGCGAACTCCGCGGCACCAAAACCGCGAGTTGCTAGAGCTGGGGTTCCGATTCGAACACCAGAGGTAACCATGGCTGGGCGTGGGTCGTTTGGAACCGAGTTGCGGTTCACGGTGATTCCAACCTCGTGCAGCAAGTCCTCGGTTTCCTGGCCATTGATTGGCGCGTTGCGAAGGTCAACGAGAACCAGGTGAACCTTGGTGCTTCCGGTTAGAACCTGAACACCGTTGGCAACCACGTCAGCCTGCATCAAGCGCTTGGCGATGATGTCGGCGCCCTCAACGGTGCGCTTCTGTCGGTCTTTGAATTCTTCGCTCATGGCAGCCTTGAATGCAACAGCCTTGGCAGCGATTACGTGCATTAGCGGGCCACCCTGCTGGCCAGGGAACACGGCCGAGTCAATCTTCTTTGCGTATTCGGCCTTGCAGAGAATGAGACCTGAGCGCGGGCCAGCCAGAGTCTTGTGGACGGTGGTTGAAACTACGTCTGCGAATGGAACCGGGTTCGGGTGCAGGCCTGCCGCAACCAAACCAGCGAAGTGAGCCATGTCAACCCAAAGCTTGGCGCCAACTTCATCGGCAATCTTGCGGAACTCGGCGAAGTCAAGGTGCTGAGAATAAGCCGACCAGCCGGCGATTAGAACCTGTGGCTTCACTTCGTGAGCGCGTGCTCGAACGATGTCCATGTCAATCATGTTGGTCTCGGCATTTAGCTCGTAGGCGTGCGCCTCGTACATCTTGCCCGAGAAGTTCAAACGCATTCCGTGGGTTAGGTGACCACCGTGTGCAAGCTCTAGACCAAGGATGCGGTCGCCAGGGTTAGCCAGCGCCATGAGCACAGCGGCGTTAGCCGATGCGCCCGAGTGTGGCTGAACGTTTGCGTGCTCGGCACCGAAAAGTTCCTTTGCGCGGTCGCGCGCTAGGTTTTCGGCAACGTCAACGGCCTCGCAGCCGCCGTAGTAACGCTTGCCTGGGTAGCCCTCGGCATACTTGTTGGTTAGGACCGAACCCTGCGCCTCAAGCACGCCACGTGAAACGAAGTTTTCGCTCGCGATCATTTCAAGCATGTTGCGCTGGCGGTTTAGCTCAGCGGTCAGAACAGCAGCGATTTCTGGGTCAGTTTCGCTGAGTGGCAAGTTGAATGAAGAAGACATTAATGGGCTCCTAAAGGCCTGATGCGGTGAGGTAATTCTACCATCGGATAAACTGGAATTTATGACCTCTACAGCCACAACCCACTGGGTTCTCACCTTTGTTTGCGAAGATAAGCCGGGCATCGTTCACGCGATCTCTGGGGCGATTGTGGCTGCCAACGGAAACATCACCGAGTCACACCAATACACCTCGCTCGACACCGGTCGTTTCTTCATGCGCCTACAGATCGAATCAGCGGTTCCTCGCGAAATGTTCGAAGCTCAGTTGGCTCCGGTTATCGCACGCTATGACATGGATTCCGTGCTCGACATTGTCGGTCGCCCGATGAAAACTTTGGTTCTAGTTTCGAAGAGCGCGCACTGCCTAAACGACATCTTGTTCCGTCAGCGCAGCGGCCAACTTCCGGTGGAAATTCCAGCCGTATTCGGAAACCACGCTGATCTCGGTTCGCTTGCCGAGTTCTATTCGATCCCGTTCGAAGAACATGCCATCAAGGGCGAAGCCGACAAGCGCGCATTCGAGTCGATGCTGCGCACTTTCATCAACTCAGCAGGAATCGAACTAATCGTGCTTGCTCGCTACATGCAGGTGCTTTCTGAAGAGTTCTGCAAAGAGTTCGAAGGACGAATCATCAACATCCACCACTCATTCTTGCCTGGTTTCAAGGGCGCAAACCCTTACGCCCAGGCACACGCTCGCGGCGTGAAACTAATCGGTGCAACAGCTCACTTCGTGACCGCCGACCTGGATGAAGGCCCGATCATCGAACAAAACGTGGTCCGTGTTCAGCACTCAGACTCGAAGAACCGTCTCGTTTCTATTGGCCAGGATGTCGAGTCAAAGACTTTGACCCAAGCCATGCGCTGGTTCGCTGAGCACCGCGTGCTGCTCGACGGTGACCGCACCGTCATCTTCAGCTAAGTCGCACAAAGATTCGAACTGCCCCTCGGCGACTTTGTCGAGTTCGGCGGGCTAGTTGAATAATCGCGAGACCAAAGAACATTCCGGATACTAACCAAACCCAGGTCTGCGAATCGAACCCTTGGGGTTCTAGCACGGTCTCGTCATCTGGGCCCAACTCCAACGATTCTGTCGGCAAAATAGGCGGCGCGATTGG
>JAGNYY010000005.1 GCA_017984715.1 Rhodoluna sp. | reverse complement strand
CAAAGAAGGGTGACTTCACCACCATCGACCTAAAGGCGGTTATCGAAGGCAAGACCATCGATTCAGCTGAGAACATCTCATACGAAATCGGTGCCGGAAACCTGCTCGACGGCATCGACGAGGCGCTGGACACCCTAACCGCTGGCGAAGCAACCACCTTCAAGTCAAAGCTAGTTGGCGGCGACAAGGCTGGCCAGGAGGCCGAGGTTTCGGTGACCCTGACCGCGGTCAAGGAGCGCGAGCTTCCTAAGCTTGACGACGCCTTCGCTCAGTTGGCTTCAGAGTTCGACACCGTTGCCGAGCTAAAGGCCGAGATCGAGAAGCAGCTTGCTGCATCTAAGGTCTTCGGTCAGGGCATCCAGGCTCGCGAACTTCTAACCGAGCAGCTTCTAGAGCTTGCCAAGGTTCCAGTTTCGGCTGAACTTGTTGAGGCAGACGTAAACCGTCACCTCGAAGGCGAGGGCCGTCTCGAAGACGCTGCACACCGCGCAGAGGTCCTAGTAGAGAGCACCAAGTCATTCCAGGTTCAGATGTTGCTAGATGCAATCGCTGAAAAGGAAGAGATTCAGGTTGGCGAGCAGGAGCTCATTCAGTACCTAGTGCAGAGTGCTCAGCAGTACGGCATGCAGCCAAATGACTTCATCAAGGCAATCAGCGAAAACGGGCAGGTTCCTGCTTTCGTTGGCGAGGTGGCGCGTCGCAAGGCTCTTACCATCGTTCTTGAAGCTGCAACCGTAACCGACGCCAAGGGCAAGGCTGTTGACCTTTCAGAGTTCACCAAGTCTGATGCCGTTGACTCGGTTGACGAGCACGCCGGTCACAACCACTAAGGCTTTATAAGCATCAGGGATGGCTCAGACTTCGGTCTGGGCCATTTCTCTTTAGCCACTGGCGAACACATCACAGATTTCGGTTCGCCTGCGGTTATCTTTGACAAGCAACCTCAAGATTTAGGAGTACTTCATGGCTGATCAGGCTAAGGGACAAAGCAGCACCTTCGATCGTCTGCTAAAGGACCGCATCATCTGGCTCGGCACCGAGGTGCGCGATGACATGGCCAATGAGATCTGCGCAAAGATCCTTTTGTTGGCTGCTGAAGACTCTGAAAAAGACATCTTCCTCTACATCAACTCTCCAGGTGGTTCGATCACCGCTGGAATGGCAATCTACGACACCATGCAGTATGTGCCTAACGACATTGTCACTGTGGGCATCGGCATGTGTGCCTCGATGGGTCAGTTCCTGCTCTCATCTGGAACCAAGGGCAAGCGCTATGCCACACCTAACACTCGCGTTCTGCTTCACCAGCCAAGTGGCGGCTTCGGTGGCACCGCCGCAGACATTCAGACTCAGGCGCAGCTGATTATTTCAATGAAGCGTCAGCTCGCTGCGATCACCGCTGACCAAACCGGCAAGACCGTAGATGAAATCATGGCAGCCGGTGACCGCGACCGTTGGTTTACCGCAGAAGAGGCCCTCGAGTACGGCTTCATTGACCACATTCAGAAGTACGCAGCTAGCGCCACCGGCGTTGGCACCAACTAGGGTCAGGGAGACAAAATTATGACTAACCCAAACGTATTCACGAGCCCAGAAGCACGCTACATCCTGCCGACTTTCGAGGAGCGCACTTCTTACGGTTTCAAGCGTCAAGACCCATACAACAAGCTGTTTGAAGACCGCATCGTTTTCTTGGGTGTTCAGGTAGACGACGCCTCGGCCGATGACATCATGGCTCAGTTGCTAGTCCTTGAATCACAGGACCCAGACCGAGACATCACCATGTACATCAACTCTCCTGGTGGTTCATTCACCGCGATGACCGCGATTTACGACACCATGCAGTACATTCGCCCGCAGATTCAGACCGTTTGTTTGGGTCAGGCTGCTTCGGCTGCAGCGGTCTTGCTTGCTGCCGGTGCGCCAGGCAAGAGACTTGCTTTGCCTAACGCTCGAGTTCTGATTCACCAGCCTTCTTCTGGCGATTCTGGCCGCGGTCAGGCATCTGACATTGAAATTCAGGCTAACGAGATGCAGCGCCTTCGCGATTGGCTTGAGGCAACGCTTTCTAAGCACAGCAAGCGAAGCATCGCCGAGGTCAACAAGGACATCGATCGCGACAAGATCCTCACCGCACCAGAGGCTCTTGAGTTCGGGCTAATCGATCAGGTTCTTACTTCGCGCAAGAACGCATAAGCGCGAAAAAGCTATGCAAAGCGGATGGGCGAGGCTCATCCGCTTTGTCATTGCCGAACGATAAGGTTTTGTTATGACTAAGCTCGGCGAATCAAGCGATCTGCTCAAGTGTTCTTTCTGCGGAAAGAGCCAAAAGCAGGTTCGCAAGCTAATTGCCGGCCCGATGGTCTACATCTGCGACGAGTGCATCGAACTCTGCAACGAGATCATTGAAGAAGAACTTGGTGGCGCAGCAGCTGAAAGCGTCGAAGATATTGATCTTCCAAAGCCTCGTGAAATCAAAGGATTCCTTGACGAGTACGTAATCGGTCAAGATCAAGCGAAAAAGGCTTTGGCTGTTGCGGTTTACAACCACTACAAACGCCTTCGTTCTCGCGGAACACTAACCGCAGCTGGCAAAGACCACGATTCGATCGAGATCGCCAAATCAAACATTCTGATGATTGGCCCGACCGGCTGTGGCAAAACTTATTTGGCTCAGACCCTCGCGAAGCGCCTAAACGTGCCATTCGCTGTAGCTGACGCTACTGCTTTGACCGAAGCCGGTTATGTCGGTGAAGACGTTGAGAACATTCTGCTCAAGCTGCTTCAGGCTGCCGACTTCGACGTAAAGCGTGCCGAATCTGGAATCATCTACATCGACGAAATTGACAAAATTTCTCGCAAGGCCGAGAACCCTTCGATCACCCGCGATGTTTCGGGCGAAGGTGTTCAGCAGGCGCTGCTCAAGATTCTTGAAGGCACCGTAGCTTCTGTGCCACCTCAGGGCGGTCGCAAACACCCTCAGCAAGAGTTCATCCAACTCGACACCACAAACGTATTGTTCATCGTTGCGGGTGCTTTCGCTGGGCTAGAAGAAATCATATCGGCTCGTGCGGGCAAGAAAGGCATCGGTTTCGGTGCCCCGATCGCCGGCAAAAACGACAACATCGAAATCTTCACCGAGGTGCAGGCCGAAGATCTACGTAAGTTCGGGCTGATTCCAGAGTTCATTGGCCGCTTGCCTGTTATCGCTACGGTCACCCCGCTTGACCGCGCCGCTCTGATGGAGATTCTCACCAAGCCAAAGAATGCGCTAGTGAAGCAGTATCAGCGCATGTTCGAGCTAGACGGCTTTGAACTCGAGTTCGATGTCGATGCGCTTCAGGCAATTGCAGATCAGGCTGTTGCTCGCGAAACCGGAGCACGCGGGCTTCGAGCAATCATGGAAGAAATTCTTGGCCCAATCATGTTCGAGATTCCTGGTTCAGAAGTTCAGGGTGTTGTAAAAATCTCTAAGGCAGTGGTCACCGAAGGTGCCGAGCCTGCCATCTTGCCTTTCAAGAGCATGCGCCAAGAGAAGTCTGCCTAGTAAATGGGTCGTTTCTCTGACCACAAGGCGCCAATTCTTGCTGGTTCAGTAGCCTCAATCACCGGCACAGCCGCAAGTGCCGGTCTGGTCCTAACTGCTCTCAGAGAGCTCGGCGCATCGGAATCTCAGACCGCTTCGGCAATCTTTGTTCTAATCGCCATGTATGGGCTCCTCTCGATAGGTCTCAGCTGGCGTTTCAAGATGCCGATTTCGATTGTTTGGAGCACACCGGGAGCTGCTCTTCTAATTTCTTCAGGTGCCCTGGGGTTGCCCTTCTCGAGCGCGGTCGGCGCCTTTATCTTTGCCGGCGTTCTGCTTCTCTTGACTGGCCTTTGGCCTGCTCTTGGCCGATTGGTGTCCTCAATTCCGCGACCAATTGCATCTGCCATGCTCGCCGGTGTGATTTTTAATTTTTGCATCGCACCGTTCAAATCGGCCGCAGAGTTCCCGTGGATAGTTTTGCCGGCCATCCTGGTCTGGTTGATTCTCTATAAGTTCGCAACCGTATGGGCAACCCCGGCCGCGATGGTGATCATTTTCACCTTGACCGCCATTGACTTGGGAATCACTGTTAATCCAGCTGAGATTTTGCCAACCGTCGAATTCGTTTCTCCAACTTTTGACATCACAGCAATCGTTTCGATCGGTATCCCTCTTTACTTGGTGACAATGGCGAGCCAAAACATTCCAGGCATAGCGATTATGAAGAGTTTCGGATACGAGGTGCCGTTCAAGCCAGTTATGGCTGCAACCGGTGTCTCTGCTGTCGTCGCAGGATTCTTTGGTGGCTTCTCGATGAACTTAGCCGCAATCACAGCGGCACTAAACGCAAACGACCACGCCCACAAAGACCCGGCAAGACGTTGGTTGTCTTCGGTGTACGGCGGTTATGTTTACCTTCTGATCGCGCTTTTTACCGGCGCAACGGTGGCTTTCGTACTTCAGGCTCCAAGAGACTTGGTGCTAGCCGCGGCTGGAATTGCCTTGCTCGGCACAATCATCTCAGCGCTCAGCACCGCGGTCGAAGTGGTCGAGCTGCGATTGCCGGCGATGGTTACTTTTCTGGTAACAGCATCGGGGCTGTCGGCGTTTGGTGTTGGTTCGGCCTTCTGGGCGCTAATCGCTGGACTAATTGTGTGGGGCTGGCTCAATTTCCGATCGAAGGCTAAATAAGCCCTCTTCGCTTCAACAAGGGTTCGATGGCTGCGTCGTGCCCAGTGAATGCCCTGAACATTCCCAGTGAATCGGTTGAACCGCCTCTTGACAGCAAAGAGTCTCGGAATCTCTGGCCATTGGCACGCGTGAGCCCGCCGTTGGCCTTGAACCAATCAACAGTGTCAGCGTCTAGAACCTCTGACCAGATGTAGCCGTAGTAACCCGCTGAATAGCCGCCATCGAAAATGTGCGAGAAGTAGGTGCTGCGGTAACGTGTGTGCACCGGTGTGTAGTCGAGCCCGTAACCAGCGATTGCGCCGGCTTCGAATGATTCGACATCATCAACGTTGTCATCAACAGTCAGTGAATGCCAGGCAAGGTCGAGAATGGCAGCGGCCAGGTAGCTGGTCGTTTCGAAACCTTGGTTGAAGGTTTCAGCGCGATTCAGGTTTTCAACCCATTCGATTGGCAAGGCTTCACCAGTCTCGTGGTGTTTGGCATAGTTCGCTAGCACCTCGGGCCAGAGCATCCACATCTCGTTGACTTGAGACGGAAACTCTACGAAATCGCGTTCGACGCTGGTGCCGCTGAATCGCGGGTAAGTGACGTTGGATAGCAGACCGTGCAGCGCGTGGCCGAACTCGTGGAACAAGGTTGCGGTCTCATCGAAGGTGAGCAAGGTAGGGGAGCCCTCGGATGGCTTCGGAACGTTCATGTTGTTAAATACAACCGGAAGCTGACCCAGCAGGTGGTTTTGCTCGACGAAGGCCGACATCCAAGCGCCGCCTCGCTTTGAATCGCGAGTATAGAAGTCTCCGATGTAAAGACCCAAGGCCGAGCCGTCCTCGTTGTGAGCCTCCCACACACGAGCCTCTGGGTGATAGGCCTTCAGGTCGTGGCGAGGTGCAAAGGTGATACCGAACAGTTTGTGGGCCGCCCAGAAGACGCCGTCATGAAGCACTCTCTCGAGCTCAAAGTATGGCTTGAACTTCGAGGTGTCGACATTGTATTTAGCTAGACGAACACGCTCGGTGAACAGCGACCAGTCCCAACTCGCTAGCTCAAAGTTGCCATTTTCAGAATCAATCATCGCTTGGATGGCTGCACCCTCGGCACGTGCATTTGCAACTGCCGCCGGAGCAATCTTGCGCAGCATTTCGTGAACGCGGTCAGGGTGACCAGCGGTCTGCTCTGAAAGAACATACTCGGCATGACTCTTGAAGCCCATTAGATGAGCACGTTTTGCCCGCAGCTTAACCATTTCGAGCAAGAGTGCTCGGTTGTCGTTGTCGTTTGCACGACCGCCCTTTGATAGCGAGGCCTTCATGATCCGCTCGCGTAGGTCGCGGTTAGTCAGTGATGCCAGCGCTGGGTTTCCGGTGTAGTTGACCATGGTGATCAGCCACTTACCCTTGTGGCCGCGTGACTCAGCGGCGGCTGCGGCAGCGTCAATTTGCCCGGCTTCGAGGCCATCTAGCTCAGATTCGTTCTCAACCAGGATCGCCAAGTCGTTAGTGTCGTTCAGCACATTCTGACTGAACTTGGTGCCAAGTTTCGAGAGCTTCTCGTTGAGCGCCTTGAGTTCCTCACGGTCGCTAGATCCAAGCTTCGCGCCGGCATGCACGAAGTCGCGATAATAGCGCTCGATTAGCCAGACCGATTCAACGTCGAGGTTTAGATCGTGTCGCGAATCGTGCACGTGCTCGATGCGAGCGAATAGCTCAGCGTTGAGATTGATGGCATCGCTGTGAGCAGATAACTTCGGGGCGAGCTCTTCTTCAATTTTGTCAATCGCATCATTGGTGTCTGCGCTTGACTTGTTGTAAAAGACGGCAAGCGCGCGAAACAACATTCGACCAGACTTCTCGAGGGCAACGATGGTGTTCTCGAAACTAGGAGCACCAGACTCAAGAATGGCGTTGACCTCGGCTAGCTGCTCTTCGCAGCCAGCATAGAACGCGGGTAGGTAATGCTCGTCACGGATCACATCAAACGGAGGTAGTTCATACGGCAGGTCTGAGCGATGCGCGAACGGGTTCATTTATGCCTCTTCTATTGCCTTCAGGATCACGTCGACCATGGCCACCTCTTCGCCCTCGGCATAACCGAGGCTTTCGATGCGACCGACAGCCTTGAGGTCTGTCTCAAGCAGTCTAAGGCTGGTCAGCACCGCAGCAGGAGCCTCAAGAATCGCTGACTCCACTGCAGCCTTCATCGAGACCTTCGCGTCAGACTTTGCCTTGCGAACACCAACCAAAGCGCTTGAAGCGAGGCCTAGCAGCGGCGCGTTAGCGCCATCCATGCCCTCATTTAGCTCTTCGGCGGTTGGCCATGGCGCACGGTGAATTGAACCGGCATCGGTCTGCCACCAGCTCCAGACCTCATCGGTTGCAAACGGCAGGAACGGAGCGAACAATCGCAGCATGGTGTGAAGAGCACGGCGCAGGGTGATTGCGGCCGAAGCCTGCTGTGCGGCTGAAACTTCGCCATTGGCGTTGTAGGCGCGGTCCTTGACTAGCTCTAGGTAGTCATCGGTGAACTTCCAGAAGAAGTGCTCGGCTAGCTCAAGCGCCTTGGTGTGGTCATAGCTTTCGAATGCTGCGGTTGAACCGCGAACCACGTCGGCCAGGGCAATCAACAGCGCCTGGTCGATCGGTTCGGTTACCTCGGTGTGGCCGGCAGGAACTTCGAACGAAAGCGAGAACTTGGCTGCGTTAAGCAACTTAACTGCCAAGCGGCGACCAACCTTCATCTGACCTTCGTCAAATGCGGCATCGGTTCCAAGACGAGCCGAAGCTGCCCAATAGCGAACGGCGTCTGCGCCATGGTTGTCGATCGGTTCGGCCGGAACAACCACGTTGCCCTTTGACTTCGACATCTTCTTGCGGTCTGGGTCAAGAATCCAGCCTGAAATAGCGGCGTTTGACCAAGGAAGCTGGCCGAACTCTTGCTCAGAACGAAGCACGGTTGAGAACAACCAGGTTCTGATGATGTCTTGGCCCTGTGGGCGAAGGTCGTATGGGAAGACAAGGTCGAACTTCTCTGGGTCTTCGATCCAACCACCGGCAAGCTGTGGGGTCAGCGATGAGGTGGCCCAAGTGTCCATGATGTCCATCTCGCCGATGAAGCCGCCAGCAACACCGCGCTGTGCCTCGATATACCCGGCAGGAACATCCGTGGATGGGTCGATCGGCAAAAGAGCCTCGTCTGGAACCAAAGGCTTCTCAAAGTTAGCTTCGCCGTTGGCATCCAATTCGTACCAAACCGGAATTGGCACACCGAAGAAGCGCTGGCGTGAAATTAGCCAGTCTCCGGTCAAACCGTTGACCCAGTTCTCATAGCGAACGCGCATGAAGTCTGGGTTGAAGTTCAACTGCTTTCCAAGTTCAATCAAGCGCTCACGGATGACGGCGTCGCGGCCACCATTGCGGATGTACCACTGGCGGGTCGACACGATTTCGAGTGGCTTGTCACCTTTCTCGAAGAACTTGACGTCGTGCTGAATAGGGCGTGGGTCGCCGACCATGTCGCCTGATTCCTTCAGGAATTCAACGATGGTCTGTTTGGCCGAGAAGATGGTCTTGCCAACAAGTTCGGCGAAAACTTCTTTGCCCTTGGCTGAGGTGATTACGTCTGGCATCTCGTCATTGATTCGACCATCCCAGCCGATGATTGCACGGTTTGGCAGGTCGAGTTCACGCCACCAGATAACGTCGGTCACGTCACCGAACGTACAGATCATCGCAATGCCAGAACCCTTGTCGATCTGGGCCAGGCGGTGGGCGACAACTGGCACTTCGACGTCAAATAGCGGAGTGCGAACGGTCTTGCCAAACAGGCCTTGGTATCGCTTGTCATCCGGGTGGGCGACCAAGGCAACACAGGCTGGCAACAATTCTGGGCGGGTGGTTTCGATGAAGATCTTGCCGCCTTCCCACAGAGTCGGGTCGACGTTGAAACCTACGCGGTGGTATGCGCCTGGCTGCTCGCGGTCCTCAAGTTCTGCCTGAGCAACTGCGGTGCGGAAAGTGACATCCCACAGAGTTGGAGCCATCGACTGGTATGCCTCGCCACGCTTAAGGTTTCCAAGGAAAGCCTTCTGTGAAACGGCAATGGCGGCCGGTGAAATGGTCTGGTAGGTCTGCTTCCAGTCAACCGAAAGGCCGAGCTTGCGCCAAAGCGCCTCAAACTGCTTCTCGTCTTCGGTGGTTAGCTTCTCGCAAAGCTCAATGAAGTTTCGGCGTGAAATAGCGATCTGGTCAGCGGCCTTCGAGCTCTTGTTGTCGCCGCCCTCGAATGGAGGCACAAAGTCTGCGATGTAAGGCAAGGATGGGTCGCAGCGCACACCAAAGAAGTTCTGAACACGTCTTTCGGTCGGCAGCCCGTTGTCATCCCAGCCCATTGGGTAGTAGACCTCTTTGCCGGTCATGCGCTTGTAACGTGCGACGACATCGGTGTGGGTGTAGCTAAAAACGTGGCCTACGTGAAGGGAACCCGACACGGTCGGTGGGGGAGTGTCGATCGAGAAAACCTGCGACTTAGCCACGCCACGGTTGAAGTGATAGGTGCCGTCAGACTCCCAGCGGAGCCCCCATTTTTCTTCTAGACCCTCGACACCGACCTTGTCGGGCGCGGTTGCAGGTGCAAGAAAATTATTGGCTGAGCCTGAATGGGCATTAGTCACGTGAAAGTCTCCAAAAAACGGGTTTGTAACAGGTTAACATTGATAGGAGATTTCCTTTTACTTACAAGCCAGAAAGCCTTGAATGTATCCCAAGAACAATGACTCTTCTAAAGCCGCGCGCGAGGGTGTCAACCCAAGCCCATCTTTCCCGGCGGTTGAAGAGGGAATTCTTGCTTTCTGGAAGGGTGACGACACTTTTCAAGCCTCGATAGACCAGCGCACTGCTGCGAACGCCGAGGAGTTCGTCTTTTATGACGGCCCTCCGTTTGCCAACGGCTTGCCTCACTATGGCCACCTACTGACCGGCTACACCAAAGACATGGTTCCGCGTTTCAAGACAATGCAGGGATACCGCGTTGAGCGTCGATTCGGCTGGGACACCCATGGTCTTCCGGCAGAAGTCGAAGCCGAGCGTCAGCTAGGAATTTCCGGTCGCCACCAGATTGAGGCCGTTGGCATCGGCAAGTTCAATGACGCCTGCCGCACATCCGTGTTGAAGTACACCAAAGAGTGGGAGCAGTATGTCACTCGCCAGGCTCGATGGGTCGACTTCGAAAACGACTACAAGACGTTAGACACCAACTACACCGAGAGCGTTTTGTGGGCATTCAAGGAGCTGCATAACAAGGGTCTCGTTTACGAAGGCTTCAAGGTTCTTGCGTATTGCTGGCGCTGTGAAACCCCGCTTTCAAATCACGAACTTCGCATGGATGACGAGGTCTACAAGAACCGTCAAGACCAAACTCTCACCGTGACTTTCCCGGTTTCTGCAGGTCAGGAGCTCGAAGGCGTTCGTTTGCTTGCCTGGACGACAACTCCTTGGACTTTGCCTACCAACTTCGCTTTAGCGGTTGGTCCTGAGATCGAATATGTAGTCGTGGCTGCCGGACCTAATGGTGCAGCCGATGGCGGCCCTGCCGGAACCAAGTACCTACTGGCAAAGAACGTTGTTGCTGGTTTCGCCAAGGACCTTGGTTTCGATGCAGCCGAAGATCTCGAAACGGGAATCGTCGCAACCTACCGAGGCAGTGAACTTGGCGGCCTGAAGTATGACCGGCTATTCGACTATTACGCTGACCCTGAAAAGTTCGACACAGCCAACGCTTGGACCGTATTGGTAGACGACTACGTTGGCGATGGCGACGGCACCGGCATCGTTCACCAGGCTCCTGCCTATGGTGAAGATGACCAGCGAGTATGCCTTGCTGCCGGAATCCCGACCTACATTTCAATCAACGAACGCGGCGAGTTCAATTCGATCGTCACTGACTTCGAAGGACAGCACGTTTTCGAGGCCAACAAACCAATCTCACAGCACCTAAAGGCTGCCGGTCGCGTTCTGCGCCAGGCAAGTTACGAGCACTCATACCCGCACTGCTATCGCTGCAAGAGCCCGCTCATCTACAAGGCTGTTTCATCGTGGTTCGTAGAAACCACCAAGCTTCGTGACCGCATGCTCGAGCTAAATCAGGAGATCGACTGGACTCCTGACCACACCAAGGATGGCTCTTTCGGCAAGTGGCTTGAGAACGTTCGTGACTGGGCGATCAGCCGCAACCGCTTCTGGGGTGCGCCGATTCCGGTTTGGAAGTCAGATGACCCGGCTTACCCACGCGTCGACGTTTACGGCTCGATGGAGGAACTTGAGCGTGACTTTGGTGTTCGCCCAAGTGACTTCCACCGCCCGGTGATCGATGAGCTGACTCGACCAAACCCGGATGACCCAACCGGCAAGTCGACTATGCGTCGCGTGCCAGAGGTCTTGGACTGCTGGTTCGAGTCTGGTTCGATGCCTTTCGCTCAGGCTCACTATCCGTTTGAGAACCGCGAGTGGTTTGAAACCCACAACCCAGGCGACTTCATCGTTGAGTATGTCGGTCAGACCCGCGGTTGGTTCTACACGCTGCACGTTCTCTCCACTGCATTGTTCGATCGCCCGGCATTCAAGTCGGCTGTATCGCACGGCATCATCCTCGGCAACGATGGGCAGAAGATGTCGAAGTCTTTGCGCAACTACCCAGATGTGAACGAGGTCTTTGACCGTGACGGCGCAGATGCAATGCGTTGGTTCTTGCTCTCCAGCCCGATTCTTCGAGGTGGAAACCTTGTTGTCACCGAGCAGGGCATCCGTGAGGGTGTTCGTCAGTTCTTGCTTCCACTGTGGAACACCTGGTATTTCTTCTCGCTTTACGCAAATGCATCTGGATACGAAGCCAAGCGCTCGTTCGACAGCACCGATGTTCTCGACAGATACCTGTTGTCGAAGACCCGCGATTTGATCGATGAAGTTGAGGGCCACTTCAACAAGTACGACTCTTACTCGGCGGCCGCGACCTTGCGTGATTTCGCAGACGTTCTCACCAACTGGTATGTGCGTCGCTCGCGCGACCGCTTCTGGGATGGTTCGGCAGAGGCATTCGACACCCTCTACACCGTTCTCGAAATCCTCTGTCGCGTTGCAGCTCCGCTGTTGCCGATGGTTGGTGAAGAAATTTGGAAGGGTCTGACTGGTGGCCGCAGTGTGCACCTTGAGACCTGGCCAGATTCTTCAGAGCTTCCTCAGGACGCCGGTTTAGTGTCGGCGATGGATCAGGTGCGCACAGTCAGTTCGGTTGCCTCTAGCCTTCGCAAGGCCAATAGCCTACGTGTTCGCTTGCCGCTGGCCAAATTGACCGTGGTCACGACCGGTGCCTCAGCATTGGGCGAATTCAGTGAGATTCTTGCCGAGGAGCTAAACGTCAAGTCGGTTGAGCTGGTTGAACTTTCACTCGACTCGACTACTGAGTTCGGCGTGATCAAGCGGTTGACCGTGAACTCGCGCGCTGCTGGCCCTCGAATCGGAAAAAACGTTCAGGCCGTAATCCAAGCCGCTAAGGCAGGGGACTGGGCAGAAACCGATGGCGTTATTACCGTAGGCGGAATCGCTCTGGCCGAGGGTGAATTCACGATTGACCTTGTGGCAAACCTTGCGGAAGGCGCCGATGATTCGGAGGTGACCGATCACATCGGCATTTTGCCTGGTGGCGGGTTCCTCATCCTGGATGGAAAGGTTTCTGCCGAGCTTGCTGCTGAAGGCCTGGCGCGTGACGTAGTTCGCGCCGTGCAACAGGCTCGCAAGGATGCTGGGCTCGACGTGAGTGACCGCATTCGACTAAACCTCGCAGCCTCCGATGAAGTGCTAGCCGCAATCGCAGAACACTCTGATCTTGTGAAGAGTGAGACTCTGACTCTCGAGTTAGAAACCACCTCTTCCGTTCAGCTTGAAAACCCAGTTGCTGTCGGAGATGGTCAGCAGGTTCAGGTTTCGGTGGCAAAGCTTTGAGCGAAGAAACCTATTGGGCTGAGCGCGCCGCTGGCGTCGAAGAGGCGCTACTAGCGCGCGTCCCAGAGAACAAGATTCGCCCACGTCTAGACCCGACTCGTCGTTTGGTTGAGTTGCTCGGTGACCCGCAGAAGATATACCGAATCATCCATGTCACCGGCACCAATGGCAAGACCAGCACCACTCGGTTTATAGAGCGTTTGTTGCGCGAACACGGTCTTCGCACCGGTCGCTTCACAAGCCCACACCTAGTCAAGCTGAATGAGCGTCTTTCCATTGATGGCGAACCGGTTTCTGACGAGGCGCTCGTTGCCGCCTGGGAAGACATTGCTCCGATTGTTGAAATCGTGGATGCCGAATTGGCAGCTGCCGACGAAGGACCGCTCACGTTTTTTGAGGTGCTTGCCGTTCTCGGTTTTGCGGTCTTTGCAGATGCGCCGGTTGATGTCCTAGTTCTCGAAGTTGGAATGGGTGGCGAGTGGGATTCCACGAATGTCGCCGACGGTGACGTGTCTGTGTTTGCCCCGATTTCGCTGGACCACACCGATCGCCTTGGCAAGACAATCGAAGAGATTGCAAAGACAAAGTCTGGAATCATCAAGCCCGGTTCGTTCGTGGTTTCTGCAGCGCAGCCTGCTGAGGCTCTCGCTGTATTGAAAGCTAAGGCAGCCGAGACCGGCGAGTTCTTCGGCAGCTACGGTGCCGATTTCGAGGTTCTCGAATCAACTCCAGACCTTCTTGGTCAGAAAGTTACGATTCGCACTTTGGCCGGAGAGTATGCAGACCTCAATCTGCCTGTACACGGCTACTACCAGGCCGAGAATGCCGCTCTGGCCATCGCTGCCGTCGAGGCTTTTCTTGGCGGCGGGCAGCAGCGCATCATGGATGACGTGGTTCGTGCGGCGTTTGCCGATTTCTCTTCACCGGGCCGCCTTCAAGTGGTTTCTCGAGAGCCACTAACCATCCTTGATGCTGCTCACAACCCAAGCGGGGCAGAGTCTTTGGTTCGCGCGCTGAAAGAGAACTTCGGTTCACCCTATGTGGTTGCCGTAGTTTCGATTCTTGCTGACAAGGATGCCCGAGGGCTGCTCGAGGCCTTGGATTCGTCGGTCGTAGAGGTCATCATTACCCAGTCGACTTCGGCTCGTGCCATTCCGGCTGAGCAGTTGGCGGAACTTGCGCGAGAGGTGCTGGGTGCTGATCGAGTTTCTGTTCAGCCAAACCCGCAGTGGGCTGTGGCTGAAGCGGCGCTGACGCTGCCAGAAGGTCAGAAATCAGCAATTTTGGTCACCGGGTCAATCACCTTGGTCGGAGAAGTTCTGGCCCTCAAGCAAATCGAAGCGGAGCAAGATGTCTAGCGAAAAAGAACCAAAGGTGCGCAACAAGTCAACAAAACGGGCACTTGGCTCGATTCTGATGGCCTTTGAATCTCTCGTTGTCTTCTTTGCGACGTTGGTGGCATTCGGAACCAAGGTTCTTGGGCCGACCTCGAATGATGCTGCAACAGTTTGGGCTGTTGGGCTAACCCTGTCGGTGCTCTTCATCATCACCCCAGCCATCCTCGGCAAGCCGGGTTCTTATGCCTTTGGTTGGGTTCTCCAGGTGGCTGTGGTCTTCATCGGAGTCTGGGTGCCACTCATGTTTGTGGTCGGCGGAATCTTCGTCTGCCTATGGATTTGGGCGATGGTTGCCGGCGGAACCATCGATAAGGCTCGCGCGGCCTACGAGCGCAATCTTGGCCAATAATCAGAATTTCCCGAAGCAAAGGAGCACTAAATGACTGACGCAACCCTAGTTCTAATTAAGCCTGATGGCGTGAAGCGAAACCTGATCGGCGAGATCATCTCGCGCCTCGAAGCCAAAGGCTATGTCGTGGCAGACCTAAAGAAGTTCACGCCTTCTCGCGAGCTTCTAGCTGAGCACTACGCAGAGCACGAGGGCAAGCCGTTTTATGAGCCGCTAGTTGAGTTCATGGGCAGCGGTGACGTTGTTGCAATCAAGCTCACCGGCAACCGCGTAATTGAGGGCTTCCGCTCTCTAGCGGGAGCAACCGACCCGACAGTTGCTGCTCCTGGGACAATTCGCGGCGACCTGGGCCGAGACTGGGGTCTAAAAGTTCAGCAGAACTTGGTGCACGGGTCAGACTCACCAGAGTCTGCGGAACGCGAACTAACGCTTTGGTTCTAGATAGATAAAAGAAAAGGCCCCCGCTTAGGGGGCCTTTTTTCGTCACCGGGTGATTAGTTCCAAAGTGCTGGCCAGTATGACCAGAAGCGAATGACGATGATTGCCGCCATAACCAAGTCGGTCATTAAGACCCACAACCACACTCGTTCGTAAGCGCGATCAAAGAAGCCTGCAAATCGCAAAGGAGTTTCTATGATTCCCTCGCGCACGAGGAACAGAATTACCGTCCAGAACAGTGGCACCATGGCCACCCATGCAACCATGCAGTAAGGGCAAAGAACGTTGATCACGAATGTGCTCTGAGTCCAGAGCCAGACGACAAATAGGAATCCCATGGTGATTCCCGTGGCAAACATTCGCCAGAACCAAGGGGCGAATTTTGCTCCGGCGAGTATCGCAAACCCAACTGCTATCGGGAAAATGAAGGCGGCAAGGCCAATGAGTGGGTTTGGGAATCCTAGGAGGCGAGCCTGTTCGGTAAGCATCACCGATTTGCATGAAATAAATGGGTTTAGATCGCAACTCAAGGTCGCCTCGGGGTTTGTGGCCACGTGAAGTCGCTCAAGGGTGAGTACGAACGCGGCTATCCAGCCAAGGATGCCAGCCAGAATCAGAGTCCAGGCAAATCTCTTTCCTGGAGTGGGGATTAGCTCTGTGTTGCTCGAAGATTGTTCGCTCACTCATTCAGTATTACACGCTCGGTTGATGACTTTTCGTTCGCCTGGTGTCATACTTGAAGAAGTTAAGTCAGACCACACCTGACTCAACCCAAAGATTTAGCGAGAACTTTAGCGTTGAAGTCGCATAAGACCCATCGGGCAGCGAATGCCGCAGAAGAAAGTGGCTCGCATTTAGATTTGGTTGTTTGCAATCGCAAGCAACAAAGTTTTACGCCTTAGGGCCTGGTGAGTGTGGCCTAGGTTTCGAAGGCAGCTTGGAGTGCACCAGAAATGGTGAAAAAAGAACAGACCAACGCACCTGTCGCCGAAGAATCGGCCGTTGCAAAAAAGCCAACCCGCAAATCGCCTGTCAAGGCAACTGTCGAGGTTGCTGAAAAGCCAGTAGTTGCCAAGTCCAAGGCCCCAGCTAAGCGCGGCGTGAAAGCGGCCGCTCAAACTGAGGTTCCGGTCAAGGAGGAGTCGGCTCAGCCGATTGCGGCCAAGAAGGCCCCGGTTAGGCGAGCAGCATCAAAGAAGCCAGTTGCGGCCAAGGAAGTCATTGAGACCCCTGCCGCAGCACCGCTTGCTCCTATCTCGGCAACTTCTCTCATGTTTATGGCGCCCGATCTGCCAACGCCGGTAATCGATGCAAAGCGCGGTCGTCCAGTAGAAGACAAGAGTGACGACGGCGAAAGCCACCGGCGCACCCGCACCCGCCGCCGCGCCGGCGAAGAGGGAACCGTTGATTCAGTTGCCCCAAATGCAGTTGTCAAGGTGCGCACACCGCGCGAGCCTAAAGAGCCAAGCAACGAGCCGACCCGCGTAAAGGGTTCGACCCGTCTCGAGGCAAAGAAGCAGCGCCGACGTGATGGTCGAGATGCAGGGCGTCGTCGAACCGTAATCACCGAGTCTGAATTCTTGGCTCGTCGCGAAGCAGTCGATCGCACCATGGTTGTTCGCTCGAAAGATGGCAAGATTCAGATCGGCGTTTTGGAAGACGGTGTGCTTGTTGAGCACTACGTGGCAAAAGCCTCTGAGGCATCACTGATTGGCAATGTTTATCTCGGCAAGATTCAGAACGTGTTGCCTTCCATGGAAGCTGCGTTCGTCGACATCGGTCGCGGTCGCAACGCGGTTCTGTACTCTGGCGAAGTTGACTGGGAACTGGCCGAAACTGGCAACCAGCCCCGCCGAATCGAACTCGCATTGAAGTCTGGCGACACCGTCCTGGTTCAGGTAACCAAGGACCCAGTTGGTCAAAAGGGCGCACGCCTTACCAGCCAGGTATCTTTGCCTGGCCGCTACTTGGTTTACGTGCCAAATGGTTCAATGAACGGAATCTCACGCAAGCTGCCCGACTCAGAGCGCGCTCGTTTGAAGAAGATTTTGAAGGAAGTTCTGCCTGAGGATGCCGGCGTCATCGTTCGCACCGCAGCAGAAGGTGCAACCGAAGAGCAGCTGACCCTAGATGTGCAGCGTTTGCAGCAGCAGTGGGAAGAAATCAGCAAAAAGGTCGAAAAGGGCCAGGCTCCAGTTCTGCTGCACAGCGAGCCTGACCTCTTGGTCAAAATCGTTCGCGATGTTTTCAATGAAGACTTCCAGAAGATGGTCATCTCAGGCGAAGACGCTCGCGAAGTAATCGAGGAATACCTAAAGTCGGTTGCTCCTGACCTGCTTGAGCGCGTCTCAAAGTATGACGGCGGCAAGGACATCTTTGATGAGTATCGAGTTGGCGAGCAGATCGCTAAGGCTCTAGAGCGCAAGGTTTACCTACCTTCAGGTGGTTCGCTAGTTATTGACCGCACTGAGGCAATGACCGTTGTTGACGTGAACACCGGAAAGTTCGTTGGTTCCGGCGGAAACCTTGAAGAAACCGTCACCAAGAACAACCTTGAAGCGGCAGAAGAAATCGTTCGTCAGCTTCGTCTTCGCGACATCGGTGGAATCATCGTGGTCGACTTCATTGATATGGTTCTCGAGTCAAACCGTGACCTGGTTTCGCGTCGTCTGATGGAATGCTTGAGCCGCGACCGCACCAAGCACCAGGTCGCTGAAGTGACTTCACTTGGTCTGGTTCAGATGACCCGTAAGAAGCTCGGAATTGGCCTTCTAGAGGCGTTCAGCGAGCCATGTGAAGCCTGCGCAAGCCGCGGCGTCATCGTTCACCACGAACCGATCATGCGCTCCAAGAACAACACCCACGAGGAGTCACGCCCGCAGCAGCAGAAGCAGGGCAAAAAGAACCGTGGCAACGGCAACAACAACTCTGGCGGCGGTTCAAACCAGCAGCCAAAGGTTGAGACAGCCAAGGTAGTTACTCCTGAGCGCGCAGTTGAGCTGAACAACGTCATCGGCAAGATTGCCGCGTCAACCGTTGCGGCACATGAGGCCGCCGGAGAAGAATCACCAATCGTGTTGCCAAACACAAAGATTTCTGTCGAATCGGCTCAGCCGGCTGCAACAGAGAAACTACTTGAAGCAGTTCTAGATGCCCTGCCAGAGCCTAAAGCTCCGGGCCAGGGTCGTCGTAAACCGCGTCGAGCAACAAGTGGGGCATCGTCGGCACCCGTCGTCGAGACCTCCAGTTCGGAAAATAAGGGTTAAATAGGTTTGACCCCAGCGCAAAGGCGATGTAGACTAAATCCTCGTTGCCTGCTGAGTTTTTTCGCACGAGCAACATCCAAGTCTTTTTGAACAAAGGGTAGATCTGTGGTTTTCGCAGTAGTCCGCGCAGGCGGCCGCCAGGAGAAGGTGTCGGTAGGCACCATTGTGACTCTCGACCGTATTAAGGCCGATGCTAACGGCAAGATTGAGCTTCAGGCTCTTCTTCTAGTTGACGGTGACAAGGTCACCACCGACGCCAACGCACTCGCAAAGGTGAAGGTTACCGCCGAGGTTCTAAACGACCTCCGTGGCCCTAAGATCATCATTCAGAAGTACAAGAACAAGACCGGTTACAAGAAGCGTCAAGGCTTCCGTGCGGACCTAACCCGCGTCCAGGTCACCGAGATCAAGTAAGTAAAGGACTGATCCAAGATGGCATCGAAAAAGGGTGTAAGTTCCACTCGAAATGGTCGCGACTCAAACGCACAGCGTCTAGGCGTTAAGCGTTATGCAGGTCAGGAAGTAAACGCAGGCGAGATCATCGTCCGTCAGCGTGGCACTCACTTCCACCCAGGCGCAAACACTGGCAAGGGCAAGGACGACACTCTGTTCGCACTTGTTGCTGGCAAGGTTGAGTTCGGCACCAAGGGTGGCCGTCGCGTTGTAAACATCGTCGAGGCTGCGTAAGCGGTTCTAGTTTTTCTTGGGAGGCGAGCCTTTTGGCTCGCTTTTCCTGTTTCTAAAGCATTTTGAAAGGGGCTCACCATGGTTTCATTTGTTGACCAAGTGACGCTTCACCTTCGCGCAGGCGACGGAGGAGACGGCTGTGTCTCTGTAAAGCGTGAGAAGTTCAAGCCACTCGCTGGCCCTGACGGCGCTGATGGTGGCAAGGGTGGTTCGATCAGCCTCATCTCTGACCCGAACGTAACCACGCTTCTAGACTTCCACTTCCACCCTCATCGCGCTGGTGGCGATGGCGGCGATGGCGCCGGCGACTTCCGCAATGGCGCACACGGTGAAAGCCTTGTGCTCGCTGTTCCTGTTGGAACCGTAGTCAAGAACGAAAAGGGCGATGTTGTCGCCGACCTAGCCGAACCTGGTATGGAACTTGTCGTTGCAGAAGGCGGCATCGGCGGCCTTGGTAACGCGGCGCTTTCCAGCTCAAAGCGCAAGGCTCCTGGTTTCGCACTATTTGGCGTGCCTGGCTGGCGCGGAGACGTAGTCCTTGAGCTCAAGACCGTGGCAGACGTCGCATTGGTCGGCTACCCAAGTGCTGGCAAGTCATCCCTGATTGCAGCTCTAAGCGCTGCTAGACCAAAGATTGCTGACTACCCATTCACCACACTGCACCCAAACCTGGGTGTAGTGCAGGCCGGTCAGACTCGCTTCACCATTGCAGATGTTCCTGGTTTGATCGAAGGCGCAAGCGAGGGCAAGGGGCTCGGTCTCGAGTTCTTGCGTCACGTCGAGCGCTGCGCTGCGTTGCTGCACGTGATCGACTGCGCAACCCTAGAACCAAACCGTGACCCAATCACAGACCTCGACAAGATTCTCAAAGAACTTGACGCCTACGAGGTGCCAGAGGGTCAGACTCCGCTAACCGAGCGCCCTCAGTTGATTGCGCTGAACAAGGTTGATGTGCCAGACGCACTTGAGTTGGCTCAGTTCGTTCGACCTGATCTTGAGGCACGAGGTTATCGCGTATTCGAGATTTCAGCGGCTAGTCATCAGGGTCTTCGCGAGCTTAACTTTGCGCTTGCCCAGTTGGTTGAGCAGGCTCGCAAGGATGCTGAGGGTGCGCCGGTCAAGCCGCGCGTTCAGCTCATGCAGGCAAAGCGTGACGAGAACAAGTTCACTATCACCCGTGAAGAAGTTGGTGGCGAGGAAATCTTCCGTGTTCTTGGCCCTAAGCCTGAGCGTTGGGTTCACCAGACCAACTTTGCCAACGAAGAAGCAATCGGCTACCTTGCTGACCGTCTTGGCAAGATCGGCATGGAAACCGAGCTATTCAAGGTCGGCGCCAGCGCTGGTTCTACCGTCGTCATCGGCCCAGGCAAGGGCATCATCTTTGACTGGGAGCCAAGCATCGCGTCAGCGGGTGAGCTCATTGCAGGGCCACGAGGCACTGACGCTCGTTTCGATATGCGCGAGCGCCGCACTACCAAGGAGCGTCGCGCAACTTATACCGAACGCATGGATGCCAAGGCGGCACTTCGTGTCGAGATGCAAAAAGAGGGAGAGGCCGGAATCTGGTCAAACCCTGAGGACTTCGAAAAGGAAGACTAAGTGGGACTTCGAGACAGAAGCGAACTTGCTCATGCCAAACGCGTTGTAGTCAAGGTCGGATCTTCATCAATCAGTGGCGTCAATGAAGGCAAAATTGAACAACTCGTCGACGCACTTGCAGCTGCTCATTCTCGTGGTGTAGAAGTAATTCTGGTTTCATCGGGTGCCATCGCAACCGGTTTGCCACTTCTCAATCTCACCGAAAAGCCAGACGATTTGGCGACCCAACAAGCTCTCGCCTCGGTCGGACAAAGCCGACTAATTTCTCGCTACCAGGCCAGTCTCGAGCGCTTCAACATCATCGCCGGCCAGGTTCTTTTGACTTCTGGCGACATGGAGGAAGAGGAGACTCGCCTAAACGCCAAGCGCGCCATGGATAAATTGGTTTCTCTTCGAGTTTTGCCAATCGTGAACGAAAACGACACCGTTGCAACCGCCGAAATCCGTTTCGGCGACAACGATCGTTTGGCCGCTTTGGTTGCGGTCTTGGTCGAAGCCGAGGCTCTTGTTTTGCTCAGTGACGTCGATGCGCTGTATGACATGCCTCCGACCAAGCCTGGTGCAAAGCGAATCGAAAGAGTTGCCTATGGCGCTGATCTGTCTAACGTTGAGG
>JAGNYY010000038.1 GCA_017984715.1 Rhodoluna sp. | reverse complement strand
ATCATTGGGTATCGGGCGTTTGCTGATCGCCGCCTACGCGGTTTTGGCTCTGGCTGCCACCGGCCGCGCCGGCTATGAGTTGGTTGCGAAGTTCGATCAGGCGCCACTTTCTTATGCGCTTTCGGCTGCCTCCGCGCTCATTTACATCGTGGCGACCATCGCCTTGGCTAAGCCAACCACTGCCTGGCGGAAAGTCGCATACGTTGCCGTGGTTATCGAGTTGACCGGTGTCTTGGTTATCGGAGCGGCCAGCTTCATCTGGCCCGATTTCTTCATGTATGACGGCAAGCAGGTTAGAACTGTATGGTCATACTTTGGCATCGCCTATGGCTGTGTCCCGCTCGTTTTGCCGATTCTTGGCCTGATCTGGTTGAGTAAGTCGAAGCAAAGCTAATGCTGTTATTCAGTTCACTCGAAGAAGCCCGAAAGCTGGGTTCCACCGCCGTTACCATCGGCAAGTTCGATGGCATTCACCGGGGTCACCTAGCTTTGATCTCGGCGTTAGAAGCGGCCGCCGATGAGCACAATCTCAAAAGTGTCTTGGTCACCTTCGACCGCCACCCGGATGCTCTGCTGAACCCAGGTAATTTGAAGTGGCCGCTCATCGGTCCGCAACAAAAAGCGGCCCTGGTCGCAGAGGCCGGGCTCGATGCCCTTCTGACACTGACTTTCGACGAAGTTCTAGCACAGCAGTCGGCTCAGGAATTCGTGCAGGAGACCCTGGTTAATGGTCTTCAAGCGAAATTAGTGATTGTTGGCGAGGATTTCCGTTTTGGGGCCGGGGGAGCAGGCGACGTTGCGCTTCTGCACGAACTTGGCCAGCAGCTGGGGTTCGAGGTTAGAGTCATCCCGAGCGCCAACGAAGCGGGTTTGAAAGTCTCAACTTCAGCGATTAGAGAACTTCTCGACCTGGGGGATGTTGCTAAGGCCGCCGAGCTTCTCGGTCGAGTCCACACGACGGTCGGTGTCGTGGAGCACGGCCTCAAAATCGGCCGCACGATTGGTTTTCCAACCGCAAACATGTCGCGCGAAGCCGAGGGTTACCTTCCCCTGGATGGCGTCTATGCTGGGTGGCTCGTGGCCGACGGGCAGCGTTATCCTGCGGCGCACTCTGTAGGCATAAACGAGACGTTTCAAGCTGTGCCACGGTTGGTTGAATCTCACGTGTTAGACCGCAAAGATCTCGATCTCTATGACAAGGTCGTCACCCTCGAGTACATCGATTTTGTGCGACCATCAGCGAAATTTGATGGAGTTGAATCGTTGGTTGCTGAAATCAACCGCGACCTAGACAAAATCAGGAATATTCTGGGGCTATGAAGATGACTTTCGCAGATTCGGTCAAGTCGGGTCTCAAAAACTTGTCCAATTTCAAGGGCACCGCTGCTCGCACCGAGTTTTGGTACTTTTACCTGTTCACAGTCCTACTGAACATGGTTACCACCACCATCGACAGCATCATCTTTCCGGGCTCAGACCTCAGTGGCGCGGCAATGGCTGGAGCGGGTCCGCTCTACGTATTGACCGGCATCGCCTTGGTTTTGCCGAACCTAAGCCTTGCTGTCCGAAGATTCCGCGATGTGGGAGTTTCGGGCTGGTGGCTATTCCTCTGGGCGCTGCCGGTTGTGGCCTTCGTTTTTGGCGGAGGGCTCGCACTGGGTGACTTTGCTCCATTGAGTGAGAATTCCAGCGAAGCCGACTTTACCGCGTATGCAATGGCGTTTGGTCCGGCAATTTTGCTCGCGTTTGGCGTCGGCATCTTCCAGTTTGTGGTGAACCTGATGCCGAGCAAAACAATAGCCCAGGGCAACAAGTATGCGGCTGCTGCCGAAACAGAGACTAGCGCCTCCGAGTAAATTCGGCTAGACTCTTCAGGTTGCCGTGTATCGGCCGCGGATAAAGAGAGCTAAGACACTCCGTCATTAGCGCCGCGCAGTTAGGAAACCGAAAGGGGAACCCACTATGGCACTAGATGCAGCAGTGAAGACCGCAATTATCAACGAGTACGCAACTCACCCAGGCGACACTGGTTCTCCAGAAGTTCAGATCGCTGTTCTAACCAAGCGAATCAAGGACCTAACCGAGCACCTAAAGGACCACAAGCACGACCACCACTCACGTCGTGGCCTACTTATCCTTGTTGGTCAGCGCCGTCGTCTTCTCGGTTACTTGCAGAAGGTTGACATCAAGCGTTACCGCGAGCTCCTAGAGCGCCTAGGACTACGCCGCTAATTTCGTCTTCGACGAAAGTCTTCCCAAATCGCCCGGGCTATAGTCCGGGCGATTTGCTTTAACCGGATGTTCACCATCGAGCTCCTAGCCTTTGTCGGCCGTGTCTGTTAGCCTTGAACTAGAGCGACGTGGCAGGTTTGCTGGTCTTCGGTTGTGGGTCTTGATAACTCCTTGATGGGTTCAAGATTTTCTACTGCAGACCAGGGCATCCCTCCAATGTGGGCAAGTTAACTTGCCGCGAACGCTCACGCACGAAACATCCAGTTCTAGGCCGATTTCATTTGGCCCTGGCTTGTTCGTGCACAGAGGAAAAAGAGGAGGGACCATGGAAGGTCCAGAAATCAAAGCAACAGAAGCAATCATCGACAACGGAAAATACGGCAAGCGCGTAATCCGTTTCGAAACCGGTCGTTTGGCTCAGCAGGCACAGGGTGCCGCAGCTGTTTACATCGACGAAGAGACCATGCTGTTCTCGGCTACCACTGCAAGCAAGCAGCCAAAAGACCAGTTCGACTTCTTCCCACTAACCATCGACGTTGAAGAGCGCATGTATGCGGCAGGCCGCATCCCAGGAAGCTTCTTCCGTCGCGAAGGTCGCCCATCAACCGAGGCAATTCTTGCCTGCCGTTTGATCGACCGTCCACTACGTCCTTCATTCGTTGACGGTCTCCGCAACGAAATCCAGGTCGTAGTTACCGTTTGGGCTATTGAGCCTGACGAGCTATACGACGTTGTAGCGATCAACGCTGCATCGATGTCAACCCAGCTTGCTGGTCTGCCATTCTCTGGCCCAATTGGTGGTGTGCGTGTTGCACTGATCGACGGTCAGTGGGTTGCGTTCCCTAAGCACTCACAGCTAGAGCGCGCCGTGTTCAACATGGTTGTTGCTGGTCGCGTAATCGTTGAGAACGGCGTCGAAGACGTTGCAATCATGATGGTTGAGGCCGAGGCTTCAGAGAATTCAATGGACCTAATCGCTGCAGGCGCTAAGGCTCCTTCAGAGGACGTGGTTTCTGAGGGGCTTGAGGCTGCAAAGCCATTCATCAAGGCTCTAGTCAAGGCTCAGGCCGACCTAGCTGCAGTTGCTGCAAAGCCAACCGCAGACTACCCAACCTTCTTGCCTTACACCGACGAGGTTTACGCAGCGGTTGAGTCTGCAGCAGGCGCACAGCTTGCCAAGGTCTACCAGATCGCTGACAAGGTTGAGCGTCAGGATGCTGACGACGCACTGAAGGCAGAGACCAAGGCAGCCCTTGAGTCAAAGCTTGACGAGGCTCAGATGGCTCAGTTCTCAGCTGCCTACAAGTCAGTCACCAAGAAGATCATGCGTACCCGCGTTCTCAAGGAAGGCATCCGCATTGACGGTCGTGGCCTGAAGGACATCCGCCAGATCACTGCAGAAACCCACCCGCTTCCACGCGTTCACGGTTCTGCAATCTTCCAGCGCGGCGAAACCCAGATCCTTGGTGTTACCACTCTGAACATGTTGAAGATGGAACAGCAGATCGACTCACTGAGCCCAGTGACCTCGAAGCGCTACATGCACAACTACAACTTCCCTCCTTACTCAACTGGTGAGGTCGGTCGTGTTGGCACCCCTAAGCGCCGCGAAATCGGTCACGGTGCTCTTGCAGAGCGTGCGTTGGTTCCAGTTCTTCCAAAGCGTGAAGACTTCCCATACGCAATCCGTCAGGTTTCAGAGGCTCTAGGTTCAAACGGTTCAACCTCAATGGGTTCTGTTTGTGCTTCGACCCTGTCACTACTAGGCGCAGGTGTTCCACTTCGCGCACCAGTAGCCGGTATCGCTATGGGTCTGATCTCAGACACCGTTGATGGCAAGATCCAGTACGCTGCGATCACCGACATCCTTGGTGCCGAAGACGCTCTTGGCGACATGGACTTCAAGGTTGCCGGTACCCGTGACTTCATCACCGCGATTCAGCTAGACACCAAGCTTGACGGCATCCCTGCCTCAGTTCTTGCTGGTGCTCTAACCCAGGCTCGCGAGGCTCGTCACCACATCCTCGACATCATGGCATCTGCAATCAGCGAGCCAGACGAGATGGCGCCAACCGCGCCTCGCGTTATCGCTGTGAAGATTCCTGTCGACAAGATCGGTGAGGTCATTGGCCCTAAGGGCAAGATGATCAACCAGATTCAGGAAGACACCGGAGCAGACATCTCGATTGAAGATGACGGCACCGTTTACATCGGCGCAACCGATGGTCCTTCTGCAGAGGCAGCACGTGCAGCGGTTAACGCAATCGCTAACCCACACGTGCCAGAGATCGGCGAGCGTTTCCTCGGAACCGTTGTGAAGCTAGCTACCTTCGGTGCTTTCGTTTCACTAGTTCCAGGCAAGGATGGCCTGCTACACATCTCTGAGCTTCGCAAGATCTCAGGTGGCAAGCGCGTTGAGAACGTTGAAGACGTTCTTGAGGTTGGCCAGAAGCTTCAGGTCGAAATCACCAAGATCGATGACCGTGGCAAGCTATCGCTTGCTCCAGTTGTTGAGGGTGAAGAGGGTGCTGCTGCAGCCTCAGACTCTGACGAAGAGTAAAAACTAAATAGAAAGTTCTGGTTTTACTGTGAGTAATTTCCAATTTCCACTTGACCAGAGCGAGCTCTCGTTCACCGCTTCGGGAGGCAGTTCGATTCGTCGTTCTGTCCTTCCGAGCGGTGTTCGCGTTTTAACCGAGACTATGCCTAGCGCTCAGAGCGCTTCGGTTTCTTTCTCGGTGGCGGTAGGTTCGCGCGATGAGACCAATGGTCACCACGGCTCCACCCACTTCCTCGAGCACCTGTTGTTCAAGGGCACCACTAAGCGCACCGCGCTAGACATCGCCATCGAGTTTGACAAGATCGGCGGCTCTTCCAATGCGTCAACCGGCAAAGAGCACACCGGTTACTACGCTCGCGTTCAGGACACCGCACTGCCTGTTGCCGTCGATGTAATTGCCGACATGCTGACCTCGTCACTAATCGACCCGGTCGAGTTTGAAAACGAGCGCACCGTCATCCTTGAAGAGTTGGCGATGAACGAAGACGATCCTGAGGACGTCGCCCACGAAGCATTTTGCGAGGCCGTCCTCGGCGAGCACGCACTCGGCCGCCCAATTGGCGGAACCCCGGAAACCATTAAGGCCGTCACGCGTGACGCGGTCTGGGAGTACTACAAGAACAACTACCGCCCACAAGACTTGGTGGTTGCTGCCGCCGGCGGTGTGAACCACGACGCTTTGATTCAGCAGGTTGAAACCGCGCTTGGCGAGGCTGGCTGGGATCTTTCGATCAAGGCAACTCCCGTGTCACGCCGAGTTTTGGCTCAGTCGGACATCAAGCGCGGCACCGCTCTGAAGGTCATCAACCGCCCAACTCAGCAGGCAAACGTGCTGGTTGGTGTTCAGGGATTGATTGCAAATGACCCGCGTCGCTTTGCGATGGGCATCCTCAACACCGTTTTGGGTGGGGGAATGAGCTCACGCCTCTTCCAGGAGATTCGCGAGAAGCGCGGCTTGGCCTATTCGGTCTATTCATTCAACCAGGGCTACTCCGATGGCGCATTCTTTGGCTTGTATGCCGGTTGCTCACCGCAGAAGACTCAAGAGGTGACTCGACTCATGATCGAGGAACTCGACAAGGTCGCAAACGAAGGCATCACCCAGGCCGAGTTTGATCTCGCGATCGGCAACATTTCCGGTTCACTCGCTCTAAAGTTCGAGAGCACTCAGGCTCGAATGAGTCGCTTGGTTAGCAGCGAAGTGGTTACCGGTGAGTTCGTTGACCTGAATGACTCACTGGCGTTGTTCCAGGCTGTGACTCTGTCCGACATCCAAGGTTTGGCGGCGGACATCGCGGGTCGCGAGCGTTCGATTGTTGCCGTCGGTGACCTCAAAGAAAAAATCTTTGACGAGTTTCTGTAAGTTTGACCTATGACTATCAAAGTAGCCGTTGTCGGCGCCACCGGACGCATGGGAAAGTTGGCCTTGGACATCATCCACGGCTCACAGCACC
>JAGNYY010000037.1 GCA_017984715.1 Rhodoluna sp. | reverse complement strand
CGACTGATTTTTTTCAGTCGACAGTCGGAATGCCTGCCGAGTCTTTGCAACTGACTCCATTAATACCGTCGAGGTCTACGGTCGGAGTCGATGAGCCCTAGGCTCTTCGTCTTCGCACTCAGATCGCATCACTGCGAAAGGTTCCACATGTTTGGAGCAAAATCTGGGTTGCGAGCACTAGCAGCAGTCATAACTGCCGCTTTTGCCATTGCAACTCCCCTAACGCCAGCTCAGGCCGCCACCGAAACCTATCCGAGCACAGTCAAGTTTTTGACCGACAAGTTTGTTGCCGGCAAGGCCTTGGATGGCTTCACGCCAGGAACCCCTGACTACGGGTTCACCCTTGAGGCCATGCTTCAGCGCAAGGCAGCCGGCCAGAAGGTAACCGACAAGCTGTTCGTGCCGGTGAAGGCAGTCTTGGCTGACAGCACAACGCTAGCCAAGTCGGTCGTATCCACCTATGCCTACGGTGCAGACAAGAAGATCAAGCCAGGAATTGCCGGGAAGTTCCTATTCACCAGCATCGCGCTCGGGACGCCGAATGCTCCGCTGAGAAACGCGGTTATCACCGACTTGAAGAAAGCCATTGCAGCGAATGGTTCGATTGCTGCAAGCGCCGGAAACACCTTCGACTATGCCTGGGCTATTCTCGGCTTGGCGACTAACAACCAGACGAAACTTGCCAACTCAGTAGCGACAAGTTTGGTCGGCCTTCAACGCCCAGATGGCGGTTTCGGCATGGATCAAACTGGCGACACCCTCACCAGCTCGGCTGATGCAACCGGCATCGCACTTCAGGCGCTTGCCCTTGCCAAAAAATCGGCCAGCAAGAGCCAAGCCGCGGTTCAGCAAAAGTCAATTATTGCCGCAGCCAAGTATCTTCGGACCACTCAGGTTGCGGGAAACCACTGGGAGTCGTGGGGTGATGTCGATGTAAATGGCACCGCCTACGCAGCCATGGGGCTAAAGGCTGCGGGGGCAAACGTCACAGCCATCCAGGGATGGTTAAAAACTCGAATCGCAATCGATGGTGGCCTGATCACGCCCTGGTCAAACGGTGTCGGTGACGTATTTGCAACTGCACAGGGATACGTGCCGTTGATTGGCCTCAGTTATTTGAATCTCATCCCAGTTAAGAAGTAGAGATGCGCCTCAACCTCAGGCTTGCCCTGATGCTGCTGATCGCGCTGGTGGCGGTCGGCGGCGTTTGGTCTGGCTTGAACCCGCCGCAGTCTTCCGATAACTCATCCGCGACAGTTGGCCCACTAAAGTCGGCGACTTTAGTGGTGGACTTCGGATCAGATTCCGGTCGTGAGACCAAAGTGATTCAGCTCGCCGACTTGCCTAACGCTTCAACCGGCTGGGATCTTTTGGTTCGATCAGATACCGCCGTTCAAGGCACCGACCAGTATCCAACGGGCTTCGTTTGCAGGCTAGATGGTTGGCCAACGGAGCAAGCCGAGGCATGTGATGAAACGCCGGCATACTCGGATGGCCACTGGGCGTACTTTGTTACCTCGAAGAAACTTGGTGGCGGTTGGCTATTGAGCGGCCAAGGTGCAGCCACTCATGTGGTCGAGTGTGGCGGATTCGAAGGTTGGAAGTGGGTCGGGCCAAACGACGACTCGACCCCGCCGAGAGTTTCACCTGAAGTCGGCGACTGCTGATGAACTTTAAGGCCAGCGCAATCCACCCTTATTCCTGGTGGGTGCTTGGCCTGTGCTTTGCCGTGAGCGCTGCAGCGACATCGGAACTGGCTTCACTTATCGGGCTAATTTTCGCAGTCGTTGCCATCACGCTGCTTGCCCGCGAAACTGCCCCTTGGTCGCGTTCACTCACCTTCTATTTGGTTACGGCTTTCATCGTGGTCGTCATCCGGGTACTCTTTCGCATAATTTTCAACTTCGATAGTGGCTTAAATGTGGCCTTCGAGCTTCCGTCGCTGAACGTTTCACTCGGTGACCTCGGCGGGGTTGAGCTGTTTGGTCGGGTTAGCTGGGATGCACTGTTTGGAGCACTCCGCGATGGTCTGAGAATGGCCGCAATCATTCTGAGCGTGGGTCTTGCTAACACTTTGGCGAACCCTAGAAAGTTATTAAAGAACACTCCTGGTGCGCTTTACGAGGTTGCGAGCGCCTGGGTTATTGCGATCAACATGGCACCACAACTTATTGACAGCGCGAGACGAGTAAGGCAGGCCCGCCGCCTTCGCGGCCGAAGCAAGAACCAAAACCTGCTCAGCAGCCTATTCATCCCGGTGCTGGAAGACACAATCGAAAGATCCTTAGCCCTGGCCGCATCCATGTCGGCAAGAGGATTCGGTCGCCAGGGAGTGCTTAGCCAGCGGCAGCAAACTTCTAGCAGAGCTCTGTCGGTTGTCGGGCTCTCGTGTCTCTCGATTGGCGCATACCTATTACTAACCGAGCCAGAACCTTTGATTGCCGGACTTTTGATTGCCGCTGGGCTTTTGTCGATATTGGCGACCAGCCGAATTGCTAGCCTGCGCCAAATTCGCACGAGGTATCAACCACAAAAATGGACAAGTCGAGACACCCTGGTTTGCACTGTTGCCCTTGCCCTCGCGGGGTTGTCATGGGGCGGGGTGCTCTGATGCTGCAAATCAAGAACCTCACGTTCAGTTACAAACACGCAGATTCGCCGGCGCTTCGAAACATAAACCTCCGATTTGAAGCCGGTGAATTTGTACTGCTTAAAGGGGCGACCGGCAGCGGAAAATCTACGCTTCTTAAAGCAATCAATGGTTTAGTGCCTCACTTCACCGGCGGAAGACTGAGCGGCTCGATCGAAATCGAAGGCAGAGACGTAACCAGACTTCAGCCACACGACCTGGCCGAACAAGTTGCCTACGTAAACCAACAACCGGAGGCAGCATTTGCTACGGACACGGTCGAGGAAGAGCTCTCGTTCAGCCTGGAGCAACTGGGCTGGGCACCAACGGCCATCGAGAAACGAATTCAAGACCTAGCTGCAAAATTCTCCGTGCAAAACCTACTCAAAGCCAATTTGGCCGATCTGTCTGGAGGGCAACAGCAGCGCGTGGCTATTGCCTCGGCCATGGCCGCGGGTCAGAAGCTGCTTCTACTGGATGAGCCAACATCGGCGCTCGATGCAGCCAGCGCCGAAGCACTCATCCGTGACCTGAAAAACCTTTCGAAGCAGCACGGAATCACGGTGCTCATCGCCGAACACCGATTTGAACGAGTATTGCCCTTCGTCGATCGAATCCTGTTCGTCGAAAACGATGGGTCACTAAACCGAGAAACCAAAAATCAGAAGGTCGAACACAGGTGGCCAGCAAGGCCACAACAGCACATCCAAGGCCAAAAGATTTTTACGTGCCACAGACTTCAGAAACGCCATCCCTCAGGTTTCACCCTTCAACCACTGAGTATCGAGTTCGAGGCGGGCCAGATTACCGGAATCCATGGCGACAATGGCAGCGGAAAATCAACTTTGCTTTGGGCTGTTCTTGAGGATGCAATGCGCCAGGGCGCTGAGGTCGCCATGGTTCCACAAAACGCTCAAGATTTACTTTTTCTCAGCTCCGTGTCGGATGAACTGGCGGAAGCTGACACCCGCGTCGCGGCCGGAGCAAAGCGTTCATCAAGTTATCTAGAAGACATGGTCGGGCGCATAGACCCCCTCAAACACCCCCGAGACCTGTCTGCGGGTCAGCAGCTGGCTTTGGTGTTGGCTATTCAGTTATCAACCGGCGCGAAAACCCTGATCCTGGATGAACCGACTCGCGGACTCGACGTGCCCGCCCGCCACGAACTTGCAAAGGCGCTGCTTAGCCTTAGCGAAAACGGTCACGCGATTTTGATTGCGACCCACGACCTCGATTTTCTTGAAAACGTCGCCAATCGAGTTCTAAAAATTGACAATGGCTTGGTATCTAGCTCTGGGGAAATCGAATGAACACCAAGGCATGGTCAGCCCTAACGATCGCGATTGGAACGTTAGCATCCCTGCTGATGTTCACTTGGCCACTTTTCATTTCAGCCTCAAACACAGACCAGGCCGAGGTCGCCCAAGCAACTTTCATTGCACTCATGCCAGCGCTGCTTGTGGCCTTGCTGATCGAATTCAGTTCGGGCAAATTAGATTCACGAAGACTTGCCATGCTCGGTCTCTTGATTGCGCTCAATGCTGTTATTCGCTTGCTCGGAGCCGGCGTATCGGGCATCGAAACAGTCTTTTTTCTAATCATTCTTGGGGCATACGTCTTTGGTGCTGGCTTTGGTTTCTTATTAGGGAGCGGGTCACTGTTGATTTCTGCGCTCTTGGGTGCCGGTGTCGGCCCTTGGTTACCATTTCAGATGATGGCGGCAGGTTTAGTTGGCGTTGGCGCTGGGCTACTAGGTTTGGCGGCGGGGAGGCGAACCTTGGAGCGCACCGTCTTGAGCGCTTACGCCGTAGTCGCGAGCTTCGTCTATGGCGCTCTCATGACAATGTGGAGCTGGCCTTTTCTTGCCGGAACGGGCTCGAGCCTGTCCTTTGTGCCAGGTTCGGCGATCGCCGATAACCTGCAGGCATTCCTTCGGTATGAAATCTTCACCGGCGGTTTGATCTGGGATCTTGGCCGAGCCGTTACCACCGTTGTGTTGATTGCTTTAACTGGAAAAACCTTGTTGGCCACTCTTCGCAGAGCAGCCAACAAGGTTGAATTCTTTCCGCTTGATTAGAACAGAGGAAGCGCTACAACTGCCTGAAGCACCGTCGCAACAGCAGCGACGGCGATGATTCCGAAGTTCATCTTCCAGGTGTACTTTGCCTCGCCACGAACGACGTGCATGATGTAGGCAACGATCATGGTCAGGGTCAAACCCGCGCCCGCAGCCACACCGGTCCACTTAGACCAATCAAAGTTGGTCAACCAAGCGCCAACCGGGCCAGCGAGGATGCCGATGGCTCCAAGAATTTCAAGCCATGCAACTACACGGACAACGCCCATGCGGCCCTTAACCCAGCCCATGCCAGCACCAAGCAGAGTTTCTTCACTTGCCTTTGCCTTCATTGAGCCGGCCTTGAAGAAAGTGAATGCGGTTAGCGCTGAGAAAATGATTGCGGCGATTGCCAAAAAGATGTTCATGATTGCCTCTAAATAGTCTTGAGTTTCCCGCTTGTCGGGCTTACAGTTGAAAAGTAAAGCACACCTTGACTAAATAAGTCAAGCCACCCTAGACAAAACTTATCGCTAAGATAAGTGAGAGCCGATTCAGCAAGGAGGGGCACCATGAAAATCACTGCAACTGCAGAGCGCCAGGCCGATGGCTGGTTGATTGCGTGCCCTGAACTGAACAACTTCACCACCACCTCGAAACGTCTTGATAAAGCCACCGAGCAACTTAAGGCTCTTGCTGAGAAGTCAACCGGCGAATCGCAGTGCGACATCGTCATCAAGGTTGAGGCGGTGATGCCTGGAATCATTTGCGACATCGAGGCTGCTCAAACCAAAATGCGAGAAGCTACCAGACTTCAAGAAGAAGCATCAAATGAGATTCGAGACGTAGTCGGCCGCATGCGAGATGAAGGCTTGACCATGCGCGACATCGCCGTGTTGCTAGGCGTAACCCCTCAGCGAGTTGCTCAACTTGCGCCATGCACAGAAGCTGACGCCTAAAAACTTTCTAGCGTCAAACGCGCCAGGTTGGCAATCGCCAACCAAGCACAACAGCCATCAAGCGCAAAGCTGTGATTGCCAACGCACCAACCGCAATCGCCCAGAACGCCGGCCAGCCCAAGAGGTTCAAACCAACAACTAGCCATCCCCCGGCAAAAGCAATCACCGCGTACGGCTGGTGATCATTGAATGCGCGAGGAATCTCGTTTACGACAACATCGCGCAGAACGCCACCAAAAACAGGGGTGATTACGCCCATGACCACGGCGATGATTGGGGTCATCCCTGCCGTGATTGCAATTTGGGTGCCTGAAGCGGCGAAGATTCCTAGACCCAGGGCATCTGGCCACTGCATCGAACGCTCGGTTAGCTCAATATGCCTTGCCCGCATGAACAACAGCGCGAGCGCACACATCAAAAGAATGACCCAAATCCAGATTTCGTTTTGAACCCAGAAGAACGGTCGCCGATCAAGCAAGATGTCACGCAAAGTTCCACCACCGAATGCAGCCAAAGCGGTCACGATGGCCATGCCAACAATGTCCAGCTTCTTACGAGCCGCTTCGATCAAGCCGGAGAGTGCAAATGCCAGCGTGCCGATAAT
>JAGNYY010000036.1 GCA_017984715.1 Rhodoluna sp. | reverse complement strand
TTAGGCGACGTCGCCGACCTTTTCCCACATCTTTGCCATGACCCACCACTGGCCGTCGAGGAACACGATGTTCAGGTAATCCTGCATCACTCCCCCGAACATCTCGAGCTGAGGCTTCACGAGCGCCAATGTTGGTGAGATCTGGTCAAACATCAACACCTGGTCGTTACGCGCGTTGCCTGCGTCGTGCGGTGATTGACGATTGGCAACCGCTTCGCGATACTGCGCATACGGTCGAATGTTAAGTGTGCCGCCCTGCGCGCTGTAAAGCACGCAGTCCTTGTGGAAGACCTTGTCGAATAAATCCATGTCTTGGAAGTGCAAGACTTCGAAGTAATCGGCGATTAGTTTTTTGATTGCCGCGTCGGCATTTTCGAAATTCATGGCTTCAGACTACGCCTGCTTCGTTCCGAGCCCCACCGACCTAGTTATCGAGCAGGTCGGTGACCAGTGCCGCAATCGCCGAACGCTCTGAGCGGGTCAGCGTTACGTGAGCAAACAGCGAGTGCCCCTTGAGTGATTCGATCACAGCGGCAATTCCGTCGTGACGTCCAACACGCAAGTTGTCGCGCTGAGCCACGTCATGAGTCAGAACTACCTTCGCGTTTTGCCCGATGCGCGAAAGCACGGTCAACAGCGTGTTTCGCTCGAGCGACTGGGCTTCATCCACGATCACAAATGCATCGTGCAGCGAGCGGCCACGGATGTGAGTCAGCGGCAAAATCTCTAGCAACCCGCGGTCAACGATGTGCTCGATTACTTCCTTCGAAACCAGCGCTCCGAGGGTGTCAAAGATTGCCTGACCCCAAGGGTTCATCTTCTCGTTTTCGGATCCCGGCAGGTAGCCGAGTTCTTGGCCACCAACCGCGAGGATTGGGCGGAATACGATGATTTTCTTGTGCTGACGGCGCTCGAGAACGGTCTCCAAGCCGGCAAGCAATGCCATCGCCGACTTACCGGTTCCCGCGCGACCGCCGAGCGAAACGATTCCGACATCCGAGTCAAGGAGAAGGTCGATTGCGAGACGCTGTTCAGCTGAACGACCGTGAACGCCGAAGACATCGCGATCGCCGCGAACTAGGCGGATCTTGCCGCCCTTTTCGACGCGACCCAACGCGCTTCCGCGTTCGGATGAAATGACCAGACCGGTGTTTACCGGCAGGTTGTCGACATCCTTGTGCTTGATCAATTCGGTGTCGTAAAGGTCGTTGATTTCGTCGCCCGAAAGGTTCAGCTCAGATATACCTGTCCAACCAGAATCCTTTGCGTTGTCGTTTCGATATTCGTCTGCCGCCATGCCAAGAGCCGAAGCCTTGACGCGCATCGGCAGGTCCTTAGAGACCACGGTTACGTCGCAACCCTCACTGGCGAGGTTGAATGCAACGGCCAGGATGCGGCTGTCATTGTCGCCCAGCTGGAAACCGGCAGGCAAAACTGATTGGTCGATGTGGTTCAGTTCGACGCGTAGCAAACCGCCCTCGCCGACCTCCATCGGGAAGTCGAGACGTTCGTGCTGGATGCGCAGGTCATCAAGGTGGCGAAGAGCCTGGCGGGCGTAGTAGCCAATCTCAGGGTCGTGACGCTTCTTCTCGAGTTCGTTGATGACAACGATCGGAATGACAACTTCCTGTTCTTTGAATTTGAACAGGGCTTTAGGGTCTGACAGCAAAACCGAGGTGTCGAGCACGTAGGTCTTGGTGGCTGTTTTGGCGGCTGCGGCCTTTGAGCCAGACGCCTTGGATGAGGTTTGCTTGGTTGCGGTTTCTTTAGCCACGAACACTCCCTGTAGTTGCCTTGAGGTGAGATTACGCCTGCGAACTACAACGTTGTTATTTAGACACGCCCGAATTCAGGTTCGTTACGAAGCGTTAATCTAGCGAGGCAAGTTAGGCGCCGAAGCGGCGGTGGCGAGATTCAAAGGCACGGATGGCGCGTAGGAAATCGACGCGGCGGAAGTCTGGCCAGAGCGCCTCTTCGAAGTAGAACTCTGATTGCGCGCTTTGCCATAGCAAGAACCCAGACAGTCGTTGCTCCCCAGAAGTTCTGATAATCAGGTCGGGGTCGGGCTGCCCACTTGTGTAGAGGTGCTTGGTGATCAAATCTGGGTCGAGCAATTCGGCCAAGGCGTCAATCGAGGTGCCCTGGCTTGAATGCTCCTTGAGAATCGAGCGCATCGCATCGGCGATCTCCTTGCGGCCACCATAACCAACCGCAAGATTCACGTGCATTCCGGCGATGTTGGCCGTGCGGGTCTCGGCGTCGGCGATTGAATCGGCAAGGTCTTGCGGCAGGCTGGCGCGGTCGCCGACAAGCTGAAGCTTCCAGTTTCCGTGGGTTGCCAGGTCATCGGCTAGTTGACCAATGATGTCCTGAAGTTCCTTGAGCTCGTCGCCAGCGCGACCCTTGAGATTATCCGTCGATAACAAGTACAGCGTCACAACCTTGATGCCGAGGTCATCGCACCAGCCGAGGAATTCGAGAGTCTTTTTCGCACCCACCGCATGACCGTGGCTCGCCTTGGCCCCACCCTGGCGTTCTGCCCAGCGGCGGTTACCATCCAGGATGACTGCAACATGCTTAGGCATGTCCCCCGGCACCAGTTCACGCTCAAGCGAGCGTTCATACAGGCGATAAATCAAATTGCGCACCTCTTAAGGCTACTACCCAGACCAACGGCCGAAAGCAGGCGTAGAGTTTTGGTTATGAGCATGCCAATCTCAGAAGGCTTTAGAGAGCCAGAAGTCAAGCCGACCTGGAGAGGTTGGATTCACGCGGGCGTTTTGCCCGTAGTCATTGCAGGCGGAATCGTGTTGATTGCCCTAGCCGATGGAGTGCCGGCCAAGATTGCCAGTGCGGTTTTCTTTTTGAGTTCATTCTTGCTATTCGGCAACTCGGCGCTCTATCACCGCTTCAACTGGAGCCCGAAGGTCAAGATGGCCCTGAAGCGAATTGACCACGCCAACATTTTTCTCTTGATTGCCGGCAGTTACACGCCGATCACCTGGCTTGGGCTCCCTAAAGACAAAGCGATTGTTCTGATGAGTGTGATCTGGGGAACCGCATTGCTAGGCATCGGTTTCCGCGTCTTCTGGATTCACGCACCCCGCTGGCTATACACGCCGATTTACGTGCTGATGGGCTGGGGCGCCATGGCCTACATCGTCGATTTCTTCAACGCCAATGCCACCATGATGACTTTGATTCTTATCGGTGGGCTTTGCTACACCATCGGTGCAGTTGTTTACGGCTTCAAAAAGCCAAACCCGTTCCCCGGCAAGTTCGGCTTTCACGAAATTTTCCACTCGCTAACCGTGATTGCGTTCCTCTGCCACTGGACTGCGGCATTGCTGATTGCGTTGAACCCAGCCCCGGGGTCATTCGGGGCCTAAACGGTTCGGCTAGCGCTTCGGCTTGGCCGGCGGCGCAGGTCGCTCTGGCTTGGCCTTGGCGGCCGGCTTCGCTGCAGGCTTCGCCGCTGGTTTCGCGGCGTCAGGCTTAGGGGCAGCAGCGGCCTCAGCAGCCAACTTCTCGGCGATTTCGGCACGATAGCGAACTCGACGAACTCGACGAACCATGTCGAAAATAAGCCCGATTGCACCAGCTGCCATGAAGAAAGTCATGATGAAACCAATCGTGCCTGGGCTGTACCAGGTTTCGGCTGGGTCCACTGTTGGCATTGGCGTTGGAGTCGCTGCTAGAAGCGCTGAAAGCAAAATGTGCATGCATTAAGTATCTCGCGCTTTAACTTCGATAGCCTTAAACCGATGACCAACGAATATCTAGAAAACCGCTATGGCAACAGCAAAGCCAAGGCGAAAAATCAGCGCATTTTGTGGACTTCGGTTGGCGCGGTTCTCATACTTGCTTTCTTGATTTGGTCAATCACGATCAACTTCTCAGCACCGAGCAAAATCACGGCAGAAATTCAGAGCTTCAGCGTTATTGACGAGCTTCGAACCGAACTGAAATTCAGTGTTGAAAACCCAACCAAACAAGATGGCGTCTGTGCAGTTCAGGTCTTGAGCAGCAGCTATGGAGTGGTTGGCTACAAGGAGGTCCCGGTGGCCGGAAGCCTTGGTGATGCTCCGGTGATCGATGCAGTGCTAAACACAATCAACTTAGGCGTCTCGGCAACCGTAGACCGCTGCTGGTTCAAATAAACTAGAGACATTATGGCTGAAACCCCTGAAGCAACCTGGCTAACGCAAGAGGCATACGACCGCCTTGCAAGCGAACTCGAATACCTTTTGACTGTCGCGCGTCAGGACATCGCCAAGAAGATCCAAGAGGCACGCGAAGAAGGCGACCTCAAGGAGAACGGCGGCTATCACGCAGCCAAAGAAGAGCAGGGCAAGATCGAAGCCCGTGCTGCTCGCCTTGAGAACATCCTGGCAAACGCGGTTGTTGGCGAAGCCAAAGAGTCGCACGGAATCGTCGAACAGGGCACCATTGTTCGCCTCACCATGAATGGCAGCGAACTCGAATTCTTGCTCGGCAGCGCAGAAATTGCCGAGGGCAGCGACATCGACGTTTACAGCCCAGACAGCCCAATTGGAACAGCAATCATGGGCGCTAAGGTTGGCGACAAGGTTTCATTCTTTGCACCAAATGGCAAAGAGCGCGAGATCGAGATTCTCGAAGTCAAAAACTTTCTTGGCTAACTAGCCCTGAGTGATGCGTGGCTGAAGGCCAGCATCCTTGAGCGCTTGGATGACCCGCTCGCGGTGCTCGTGCCCCATCGTCTCAACCGATACGCGAAGCTCAACCTCACCAATTTCGAGACCTTCACCGTGGCGAGTGTGCAAAACCTCAACAACGTTGCCCTGAGCGGCCGCAATGGCCTCAGCGGTCTTCACTAGCTGGCCAGGGCGGTCTGGAAGCATCACCGAGATGGTGGTGTAGCGCTCAGATGCGGTCAGACCAAAACCAATGATTTTCTGCATGAGCAATGGGTCGATGTTTCCGCCTGAAAGAACGGCGACCGTCTTGCCCTTGGGCTTGACAGCGCCAGACATGAGTGCTGCAACAGCAGCGGCACCGGCAGGTTCGACAAATTGCTTTGCACGCTCCATGAGCACAACGATGGCCTTAGCTATTTCATCGTCTGAGACAGTCACTACCTTGTCGATGTGCTTAGCAATTAGTTCAAAAGGGATGTGCCCAGGTTTAGCAACCGCGATTCCGTCGGCGATGGTGCGCTCAGTCTTGATCTCAACTTCTTTGCCGGCCTTGAGCGAAGGCAAATAAGACGCAGCGTTCTTTGCCTGCACGCCGATCACCTTGATCTTGCGGCCCTGCTGAGCGGCTTTGAGCTTTGCGGCGACGGCAACGCCGGCTGCTAGGCCTCCGCCTCCGATAGCGACCAGGATGGTGGTCACATCTGGAACCTGATCCATAATCTCGAGGCCAACGGTTCCCTGCCCGGTAACCACGTCGATGTGGTCAAAAGGCGGGATAAAGATTGCACCCTTGGATGCCGAATACTCTTTGGCAGCCTTTAGAGTCTCGCCGAAAACGGCGCCTTCCAGCACAACGTCAGCGCCATAATTTCTTGTGGCCTGGAACTTTGGTAGCGATGCGCCGACTGGCATAAAGATTGTCGCTTTGATTCCAAGCCTCTTGGCAGCAAGGGCGACACCCTGCGCGTGGTTTCCGGCGCTGGCAGCGACAACGCCCTGCTTGCGCTCTGCCGCGGTCAGTTTTGACATGCGATTGAAGGCTCCGCGAAGCTTATAAGCCCCGGTGCGCTGAAGGTTTTCACACTTCAGAAAAACCTCTTGTCCTACGAGTTCAGACAAATAGTGGCTGTGCAAAACCGGAGTTTGAATGGCAACCTGAGCCACGTTCTCGTGTGCAATCTCGAACTCTTCAAGAGTCGGCGCAACAACCGGAACCGTATTTGACATGGCAGGACCTCATTCGTTTCTATGCTGGTATCGAGTCTAGTTTGAGAAGTGGAACCAATGCCCGAACAACTGAGTTTGAAGGACGCCCGAGCGCTCGTTGTGAACGCGCAGGGTTTGGCCGTCAAACCGTCGCGAGCAGAGAAGCTGGTGGGCCCGCTCGGTGTCATCGATCGGCTGAGTTTGCTTCAAATTGACTCGGTAAATGTTTTCGAGCGTGCGCATTACATGCCCGTTTTCTCGCGCATCGGAGCATATGACAAAAGCATCCTGGATGACGCCACACGACCCCTCACCGAGACGGGCAAGCAGGCTGAATTGATTGAGTATTGGGCGCACGAGGCCGCCTGGGTCAAAACCGAAGATTTGCCACTGCACCGATTTCGCATGGACTGGTATCGCTATGGAACCGATGACCGACGCTATGGCAAGAATGGTTGGGTGGCAATTCAAGCCGAGCACGGCAAGCTAATTGATTGGATTTTTGAGGAACTGCGCTCACGCGGCCCTCT